>JBEKJN010000152.1:0-6911 GCA_050011235.1 Verrucomicrobiota bacterium
ATCCGACCGTTGCTGTAGAGAAACGCGTGAGACACGCCGGAACTGAGCCAGTCATAACCGACAACCTGGCCGGAGCCATTGATTGCCTCGGCAAACGACATATCCGAGGCGCCCAAGGCGCCGAGACTGATGGCCTGCCCGTTGCTGAACAACGTCGCAATGGCACCCGACGAGCTGGAGGATGTGCCCGCCGCCTGCCCCGGACCGTTCAAGCCTCCGACAGTGCTGTTGTTGTCCCCGGGCAGCACCCCGAGGTCGGTGATGTTATAACTCTGCGCCTGGGACGACAACGCGCCCGCCATCAACCCGATGGTGAATAAGCCCGCTAAACGTAATTTCATATTCATTCGTAATTTCATATTGATTTCTTTTTTTGTGAACCGCGACGGCCATTTTTCAGATCAGAAGGAAACCCACTACGAACAAATGCAGGAACGCATCTTCGCATAGTGATCGACTGATCCCTTCACAATGAGAGGCACGACCGATGGATTTGTTCCCGGAGAAGAGTTTTATTGTGGTTACCGCGTCTCCAAGCTGATGAACAGCGCCAAAAACGATTCTCCGGAATGTATAAAGCCCGGCTGGAGATGCATTGGGTTGATTTCAACTCCCCACCCCGCCTTCTCCCCGGCGCGAAGAGGGCGAATGGTCGTCCGCTGCTGCAAAAATCAAACGCTGGTCAAAGGCCGCGCCGGTTTGCTATTTTGCGGGGCGCGATGAACTTTGCCGCCAAAACGTGGGTCGCCGAATGGCTCGCCGGGCTGGGCCGGGTCGCCTTGCTGGCCAAGGAATCCTTCTTGTCCTTGATCACCCTCAAAATTTCGTGGCGCGATTTGCTCTACCAGATTTTTTTCATCGGCGTGAAATCGCAGGCGGTGGTGCTCATCACCGGCGCGTTCACCGGCATGGTCCTCGGCGCGCAAACCTATTACCAGTTTCACAAGGTCAAGATGGACACGGCCACGCTCGCGGTCGTCGGCGTTTCGTTGTGCGACGAACTCGGCCCGGTGCTCACGGCGTTGATGGTCGCCGGTTGCGTCGGCGCGGCCATCGCCGCCGAAATCGGCACGATGCGGGTGACGGAACAGATTGACGCGCTGCGCACGCTGGCCACGCATCCGGTGGATTATCTCGTCGTGCCGCGGCTCGTGGCGGCGCACATCGCGCTGCCGTTGCTGACCATCGAATCCATCTGCCTCGGCATCGGCGCGAGTTACCTCGTCGGCGTTTACCTGCTCGGCATTGACGCGACGTATTCGTGGGTCAACCTGCTGAGATACACCCACGACGTTGACGTGGTGATCGGGCTGATCAAGGCGTTCATTTACGGCGGCATCATCGCGCTCATCAGTTGTTACAAGGGCTTGACCTGCCGGCTGGGCGTGGAAGGTGTCGGGCGCGCGACGACGGAAGCGGTGGTGTATTCGTCCATCACCATTCTCATCACAAACTTTTTCCTGACGCTGGTACTGGGCAAAATCGCGAGCGTGTTATGATTGAGGCGCGGAATTTGCAGAAAAGTTTCGGCGCGCAGCTGGTGCTGGGCGGCGTCAGCTTTCGGATTGAAAACGGCGAATCGGTCGCCATCATCGGGCGCAGCGGGTGCGGCAAAAGCGTTTTGCTCAAGCACCTCATCGGCCTGTTGCAGCCGGACGCGGGCGAGGTGCTGATTGACAGCGAAAACATCGTGCCGATGAACGAACGCCAGTTGCTGCGCGTGCGCCGGAAATTCGGCATGGTGTTCCAAGGCTCGGCGCTGTTCGATTCGATGACGGTCGCCGAAAATGTGGCGTTCGGGTTGCGCCGACATGAACATCTGACCGAGGTGGAAATCGCCCGGCGCGTGACCGAAACGCTGGAAATGGTGGATTTGCCGGGCACGGAAAATAAAAATCCGTCGGAATTGTCCGGCGGCATGCGGAAGCGCGTCGGCCTGGCGCGCGCGATTGTCTATGAACCCCAAATCGTGCTTTACGACGAGCCGACGACCGGGCTGGACCCGATTGTGTCGGACAGCATTGACCAGTTGTTGTTGCGCGTGCGCGACCGGTTGAAGGTGACGACGGTTGTGGTCACACACGACATGCGGACGGCGCGGCGCGTCGGCCAGCGTGTGTTGATGATGCACGACAAAAAGATTTACGCGAGCGGCGCGGCGGAAGAATTTTTCGCGTCACAAGACCCGGTGGTGCGGCAATTCATTGACGGCGTTGCCGATCCGAAGGAAACTCCGTTTTGAGTCATGGATAAATCGCGTCTGGAAACCAAAGTCGGCCTGTTCGTGTTCGTCGGACTGGTGCTGCTGGCCGTGTTGCTGATCCAGTTCAGCAAGGGCACGAGCATTTTTCGCGGCACTTATGAACTGCGCCTGCACGCCGCAAACGTCGGCGGCCTCAAGCAGCGCGCCGGCGTGCTGCTCTCCGGTGTGCAGGTCGGCGGCGTCTCGGACATCCAGCTCGCCGAAGACGGCAAGAGTGTGACGATCCTCCTGAAAATTTACAAAAGCTGCAAAATTTATCATGATGCGCGTTTCATCATCGAACAATCCGGCTTTCTCGGCGACCAATATGTTTCGGTCATCCCCACCTCCAATGCGCCGCCGGTTTTGCAGAATGGCGCGGATGTAACCTGCCAGGAGCCGTTCAACCTGCTGGAAGTCGCGCGCTCGGCGTCCGGCTTCATCCAGCGCATTGACGAAACCGCGAAAAAACTGGACGCTTCAGTAACGGATTTGCGCCGGGTGGTGTTGAACGAGCAGACGCTCACCAATTTCACGATGGTGGTGAACAACCTGCGCACGTTCTCGGAACAGGCGATGGGCACGATCGGTGACGTTGATGCGCTCATTGCCACGAACGGTTCGCAGATCAGCCTCGCCGTGAGCAATGTTGTTTTCTTATCGCAGGATTTGATACGCCTGGCCAATTCCGCCCAGGGCGTGGTCACGACCAACAGTCCGGAAATCTCCGCCGCGATAAAAAACATTGAATCCTCGACCGAAGTTTTGAAAAAATTGGCCGACGATTTGCAATCCGGCAAAGGACTGGCCGGCACGGTATTGCAAAATGAACAATTGGCCACGAACGTGCAAACCATCGCCAACAACCTCGCCGTCGCGTCGAGCAACTTGAACCGGCTCGGCCTGTGGAAATTTCTCTGGCACCACGAGCCGTTGCGCACGAACGCGCCGGCGGCGCATACTTCCCGTTGAACCATGACTCCACTTTGGGCCACTCGTCTTTTGTTTCTGGCGCTCTGCACGACCGGTGGCTACGCCGTCAGCCAGGTCCGGCCGGAATACGTCGGCCAGGAACACGGCGAGTTGATCGGCATGGTCATCGGCTTCGGCTTCGGCGGATTGCTGATTGCGCTTGACGAAATGCTCAAGGGCTTTTCGCTCCGCGCATTTTCGGCAACGACTTTTGGCCTCCTGCTCGGCATGTTCGTTGCGATTCTCATTGATCGTTCCGGCCTGTTTGAAGATACCGAAGATAAAACCCGCTGGCTCGTCCGGCTCTGCCTGTTCCTCGGTTTTGGCTACATCGGCATCATCCTCGCCATGCGCAGCAACAAGGAGGATTTCGCGCTCATCATTCCGTTCGTCCGGTTCTCGCCGCAAAACAAGCCGGACAACCTGCTGTTGCTCGACACCAGCGTCATCATTGACGGGCGCATCGCTGATTTGATTGAGGCTCATTTCCTTGAAGGCCTGATCGTCGTGCCGCGTTTTGTGCTCAGGGAACTCCAGCAGATCGCCGATTCCGCCGACGCCATCAAACGCGCCCGCGGGCGCCGTGGACTCGAAATGCTCAATCGCATCCAACGCAACACCAACATCGAAGTCCGCATCCATGACGGCGATTTTCCCGAGGAAAAGGAAGTGGACGCCAAACTCGTCCGCCTCGCGCGCAACCTCAACGCCCGGCTCTACACCAACGATTACAACCTCTCCAAAGTCGCCCAGTTGCAAAAGGTCAATTACGTGAACCTCCACGAAGTCGCCAAATGTCTCAAAGTCACCTTGCTCCCCGGCGAAATCTTGCAGCTGAAAATCGTCCGCGAAGGCAAGGACAAGGGACAGGGCATCGGTTATCTGCCCGATGGCACGATGGTTGTCGTCAACAACGGCCAGCCCCACATCGGCCAGCAGGTCGAAGCCCAAGTGCAAACCCTGCTCCAAACCGGTGCCGGCGTCATCGTCTTTGCCGACGTGCGCATGCCGCTGGCCGCTTGATTTTTTGGCGAACGAAAATTTCTTATGGGTTTCGTCACTGTTTTCACCGCCTTCAACCCCGCTGACGCGCAGCTCGTCCGCTCACGGCTCGAAGCCGCGGAATTCCATCCCTTCGTCGTCAACGAACTCGCCGCGTTGAGCATTGACGGCTACGCGCTCGCCGCCGGCGGCATCCATGTGCAGGTACCTGAAGCGGAAGGCGCCGACGCCAAAGAATTCCTTAAAGCGCCCGCCGAATGACGCCATTTGCCAGCAAAGATAAGGCGGTCATTGAAACAAATCCTGGACTTTCACGCCGAGTGCTTTGGAAAGAAAGAGAATTTCCTTGTCTGTAACGCAACGGATTTGCGCCTCAACTTTGGCAATCGTATTTTCCCCGATGTCCCAGCCTGACCGGTTGCAACGGGCGGTCAGCATGGCTTGGGTCATGCCGCGCTGGTAGCGGATTTTTCTGACCACAGGTCCAACCAGATTTTGTTGTGCCAGCTTGCCCATCAGCAGGCTTGACAGTATGCGGCAGTTTGATAGGATTTCTTCCGATTTCAGAAGAACATTGCCGGTTGCCAGTTTGCCGGTGGAAAGGTTTCTATGGGTTATCTGCGCGTATTAAGGCTCGTGGTTCTTATGGCTGGGTTTTCAACGGTTGTCCACGCCCAGCCTGCCTCGGTGATGCGGCAGGCGGTCTCTACGAATATCAACTTGCGGGCGGTTTCGTCAGAGGATTTGGAGGTGATGTTGCAAGCGATTGAACAAACCACGCCGCTGCCGGCGGAATCGGTCCCGGCGACAGGAACTTTCTACTCGGCACAACACTCGCCAATCAGCCCGGAGCCGTGGCCGCCTTTGCCTGGAAATTTGAACTCGCTTCCCGCTTGGCCGCTGGGGAATGGCGCTTACCTGATTGCCGACCAAGATTTCGACTACGATGCGTTGAGGCAGCAAAATGAGGCGCTGCACACACTGGCCAGGGCAATGGGCTTGGAGATGGACAGCCAGGATTTTGCCGGTGGCAGCTACACGTTTGACACCAATGGCCTGTGGCTGGAAATCACGAATGTGGCGAACGGGCTGGCGTATCTGAATCTGCATAATGCGACCAATCAGGTTTATGCCATCTGGAGCACGAGCGATCTGCTGGCGAACTGGCAGGTGGAAACGGAAGTGTGGCCGACGAATCAGGACGTGATGCCTTTTACGGTCCCGACGTTGGAACGGCAGAATCTGTTTGTGCGGGCGGAGGACTGGACGGGGGTGACGGAAAATGGGAACACGACGCCGGACTGGTGGTTTTGGGAATACTTCGGGACGTTGGCGTTGTCAGACACAAACCTGGACAGCACGGGCACCAACACGTTGCTTTATGATTATCAGAACGGTCTTGACCCGAATGTCATCCAATTTTCGTTGCAATTCACGAATTATTACGTCAACACCCTTAACGTACCTGTTCGATTGAACATCGTTGGCGGCGCGCCCTCTTACATGGCGGTGCTGGTCAACGACACGAACCAAGCTGATGCCGTCTGGCTACCCTACACCTCTTCCAATATTGTCGCGGCTCTTGGGTCAACGAACGGCACCTACGGCGTTTTCGTGGGTTTGCGTGGTTTGCCACCCGATGCAACCCAAACCTGGCGATGGTCATCGGTGACGTTGTATTCGGATGTGCCAATGCTGACCGTCACCAACCCGACAACCAGCGCCGTTTCCCAATCTCCAATCCAGTTGCAAGGTTACGCCAGTCATCCGTTGGATAGCCTGTCTTTTGATGTCAGCAACGCGGCGGGTATTTTCACCAATCAAACCGGATTTCTGACGGGACAATTCTACGATACCAACCTGCTCGCCTACACCACCAATTACTTTGAATGTTCCGGCATCGTCTTAAACAGCGGGACGAACATTATCACGCTGCACGCCACAGATTGGGCGGGAAATACGGCCAATGTGAGCTTCGCGTTGGATTATTCCCCCGACACCAATCCGCCGGAGTTGAATCTTGTCTGGCCGCAGGACGGCACGACCATCAGCGGCAGCAATTTCACCTTGCAGGCGCAAGTCAGCGATCCAACGGCAACTGTCACCGCTTCAGTCAACGGCAACACGGCGCAAGGATTGGTTGAACAGAATGGCTCCGTTTGGGTGCAAAATCTGTCGTTAAATGCCGGAACCAATGCCGTGACCCTGACAGCGAGCAATGCCTTTGGCGGCGTGAGTGTCACCCATTTCAATGTAATTGGGAACGATGTGGGTTTGGTGATCAATCCGTTGACCAGTGACCAGATGAATCAATCGTCTGTTAATGTGACGGGTTCGATCAATGACCCCAGCGATACGGTGACGGTCAATGGCATCCAAGCAAACGTGGACAGTGAAACCGGCGCTTGGGAAGCGGACAATGTGCCGGTGAGTCCGACGGGCACAGCCAGCTTGAATGCACAAGTCGGTGATTCAAGCAATAATCCGTTGGCTTCGCAAACGGTCAATCAGCCACAACCAGCGATGGTGGTGTTAGCGGGCTATTCGGGCTTTATCAATGAGAATGGTTCTTTCTTTGCGAGCAGGTTCTGGCCCTTTCTCGAAGTTCACACCATCAACTGGGCGTATGATTCCGGCGGGAACGAAACCGACAGCGGATATGTTCCCAACGATGCAGGGACTGCGGAAAATTACT
>JBEKJN010000153.1:0-6880 GCA_050011235.1 Verrucomicrobiota bacterium
TCACCCGGCACATGAGCAGCTTCTGGATATGGGCCTTCATCACCGTTACATCATCGTTGACGTGCTTGAGCAACACGGACTGGTTGCCGAGCGGAATGCCGGCGTCGGCCAGGCGACCCAGCGCGTCGCGGACTTCCGTCGTCAATTCGCGCGGATGATTCGAATGAACGCTCATGAACAGCGGATGAAATTTTTTCAGTATCGCGCACAGTTCGGGAGTGATGCGTTGCGGCAGGAACGTCGGGATGCGCGAACCGATCCTCAAAAATTCAACGTGCGGAATCGCCCGCAGCCGGCTCAAAAGATGTTCGAGCTTGTCGTCGCTGAGGAGCAGGGGATCGCCGCCGCTCAACAGGACGTCGCGGATTTCCGGGTGTTGCGCGATGTAGGCGATTTGCTTGTCGAATTCGGGATGAAAATCGTATCCGCTGGCGTTGCTGACGAGCCGCGAGCGCGTGCAGTAACGGCAATACGCGGCACAACGGTCGGTGACGAGGAACAGCACGCGGTCGGGATAACGATGCACGAGCCCGGGCACGGGAGAGTGCGAATCCTCGCCGCATGGGTCGCTCATTTCCCACGCCGCGGTGTGCGTCTCCTCGATGCGCGGGATAACCTGCTGGCGAATCGGGCAATGCTCGTCCAGCGGGTCAATGAGATTGAAAAAATACGGCGTGATGGCGAGCGCGAGCTTGTGGTTCGCCAGTTTTGCGCCGGCGAATTCCTCCGGCGTGAGCGTGGGCATCAGCCGCTGCAATTGCTCCGGCGTGGTGATGCGGTGCTTGAGCTGCCAGCGCCAGTCGTTCCAATCGGCATCGGAAACATCGTGCCAGAAGCCGCGACCAGCGGAGTGAAATTCCTTCAAAAATCGGAGTCGGTGGCCTGATGGCGGCTCCTCGCCACTTGCCTGCAAATTGTCATCCTTCATTTTAAATGGAGACTATAAGTTTGAATCGCGTCCTGTCAAGTTGACCATTGCCGGCGTTGCCTCGTTCAAGCTTCATGGCGTCCAAACGTCCGGTTTGATGGACGATTCGATGGTCCGCCGTTGGGTGTCGAGTTCGTCCAGCTTTTTCAACGTCGCGCGCGCGCTCGTTTTCTGCGGCAAGGGATGTTTGCTCCAACGCGGCTGGGGTTCCCGGTTTTGGCCGAGGTAACCGGCAACGGTTCGGCGATATTCATCGGTCAAGGCGGCCAGTGGCGCGGCCATGCGGAGTTGCGCCAATTCGAGATCGCGCAATTTGGTTTGAAGAATCGCTGCCTGGCGCGACGGCTCAAAATTGCGGATGACGGCCTGCATAGAAACTTCCGCGCGCGCGGGCAGGGCGTTTGACGCGGTCCAAACTTCCACCGGCACGCTCAAAGTTTCATCCAGTTTTTCGCGGCTGACGGCGGGCGTCCACCGCGGACCGGAATTGTGCGCAACGAAACTCACGACCTGCAGCGCCCACCATTTTTCCACGTCGAGCGGTCGCGGAAAATTTTCACGGAACGCGCTTTGAAACGCGGTCTGCCAATTATAACAACCCGGCAAAGCCGCCAGCATCGCGCGCAAATGCGCCGGGCCGCTTTTCAGGTGGAGCAATTCACTCACGAACAATTGCGCGCTGGCGCGATACACACCGTCATCCCTGCCGTTCAATTGGGCGTCGGCCGGCCAGCTCAACTGGTCGAACGTCAGCGCGGCATGGTCGCGCAACACGCGGCGCGCGTCGGCGAGCGGGTCCACACCGCGCTGCGTTGTGACCATGCGGTTTTGCGGCAGGCCATCCACGAGCCGGCCCGGCGTCGACAGAATAATTTCCGGCGAACCGGCGGCGGACAATTGTTGCGACAAACCGTCGGTCAGCCAGCCGGGGATTTCCGCGGCGCGCGCGCCCGTGGCGTTGCGATTGGCCAGTTCCAGCAGCAACACGCTGGTCATCGCGCGCAGGAAACGGGTTTGCGACAGAACATCCGGCAATTGCACCTGATAATTCCAGCCGTTGAGGAAAGGTTGGGAGACAATCGTGACGTCTTCGTCGAGCGACTGCGCCGGATGCAGGACCAGAAAAATTTTCCCTTGCCACGGCTCGTTGGGTGCAATGCCGAGCTTGCGCCGGAGCGAATCTTTGACGCGCTCGGCGGAGACCGACAGCAGGGCCGGTTCCAGCCGGACAAGATTGGTATTGATCGCCGCGCCGGGCAAAAGAACGGGCGGTGAAAATTGCGCCGGGCCGTTCACGACGAACTGGCCGGAAGCGCTCTGCACGGAATTTACAACCGGCGGGGAGAGTTGCCCTCTGGCAAACACCGGCAAAAACAGCATACCCCAAAGGAGCAGGTGTTGAACGGCCAAACCGTTGGCCCGTTGAATCGTCAAATGGCCCAACCGGTGCAACGATGCGACGATGCAGCGTTGAAACGTTTGAATCATGGCTTGGCCGCGCCGGTTGTGGTTTTTGCGGGCGCGGATTTGACATCAGCGCCGGAAGTTTTCGGGGTGGCGGAATCCTTTTTGGCCGCCTGTTTGTAGCCTTCGCTGCGGTAATCGGTGGCATAAAAGCCGCTGCCCTTGAAAAGCAGGCCGACGCCGGAACTGATTTTGCGTTTCACGCGCCCGCGCCCCCATTTTTTCCGGGCGCAGGATTCTTCCGGGCAAATTTGCAGCGGTTTGGAGGAAATGGATTGAAAGGCCTCAAACCCGTGCCCGCATTTCTCGCAAATATATTCGTAAGTCGGCATCGGCAATTTGCGGATAAATTTTCGCCGCGCACGCCAGCCGTTTAACGCGCCGGCGTATTCGTCATGGCATTGGTCAGCGGCGGAATGACATGGACGGAGCCGTCGGAACCGACTTCAACGTTCAAATCGTAATGCGGCGGCTGCTTGGGCGAGGCGGCCATGGAGGCGGCGGTACGCGGCTGCACGAGCAATTGGGCGCCCTTCTGGTCGGCGGCGCCGGGGTGCATCAACTGCAACCGGCGGGCAACGAACAGTTCATCGCGCAACTTTTTGACCTGGGCGCGGACTTCATTGAGGTCATCGAACTTGCGTTCCAATTCGGCTTTTTGCGCGATTTGCTGCTGCAATTCCTTTTCGAGGAAGACGTTGTTGGTTTCGGAATCGGCGAGTTTTTGTTCGGTGTCGGCGATTTGCGCGTTAAGCGCAGCGAGGGTGTTGGTCAGCGCGGTGGCGCGATCATCCAGCACCTTGTTTTGCGCTTCCAAGTCGGTGATGCGGCCATTCAGGTTGGCGATTTGGTCCTGGGTGCCCTGGAGCGTCGCTTTGGCAGAGGCCAGCGCGCTGGAGGCTTGGGTCAAACCGTTGGAAAGCGCCGCTATTTGTCGCTGGCTGGCAATGAAATTGTTGGTCAACACCAGATCGACTTGCTGCAGGTCGTTGACATGATCATTGGCGGTCACCAACTGGTTGGAAAAGTCGAGGATGGCGGCCGCGTTGGTTTTCAACTGGTCGCTGGTGGTTTTTTTCGCGGCAATCAAAGCAACCGCCAGTCCCGCACAAACCACCGTGAGTATGACAACGGCCATTTTTGTTTTCATAACACCTCCGAATATGGCTGGACGCGGCGCTTTTAGCAAGCTCGTGTCATTTCTCCGGCGTCATGGCAGGCGAGTTGGAGAGGGCTGCTTCCACAGCCATTTCCATGGCCTTTAGCTTGGCGTCGAGAATTTCCACACCGGATGCCTGTTTCAATTTCTCCAGATAGGGCGGCGCCAGCCGGTTCATTTTCTGCCGCTTCAACATGTCTTTCAAATCGTCGGCCACGGTCGCGTAATCCATTTTTTTGGCCGGAATTTTGTCCAGCAGCTTGACGATATAATAACCGTAAGACATTTCGATGACGTCGCTGATCTGGTTGTTGGTCAGCGAAAACGCCGCCGCCGCCAGCTCCGGACTCATTTGGTCTCGTGAGACAGGCGGCAACATACCGTCGTTGTCCTTCGTGGCGGGGTCTTCGGAATACTGCACCGCGAGATTGGTAAAATTTTCGCCGCTGCGCGCGCGCTTGAGCAGATCCTCCATCTTCTTGCGTTTGGCCTGTTGCTGATCCGTCGGCAGGGGTGTGCCTGTATTGGGGGTCACCGTCAAAAGCAGAACGTCACACAGTCGGACTTTTTCCGGTTGCTCAAAATCCGCCGGATGGTTGGTGTAGTATTCTTTTGCTTCGGCGTCGGTCACATTGATGTTCATTTCACGTTCGAGCACGAGCGGGATGATGGCTTGTTCAATGTTCTGTTGGTCCCACTGGCTTCTGGTCTGTCCTCTCAATACTAACTGTTTGTCCAGCGTTTGGTTAAACGCTTCATCGGTAAGGTGCTGACTGGTTTTTAACTTCTGCAGAGAAACGTTAAATTGCTCCTTGCCCTTGGCCTTGTCGGTCTCGGTGGCTTTGCTGAGTATCAATTGTTGATAAATCAACGCCTGCAACGCCTGCCCCTCTATATTGGGCGGCGCGGCCACTCCGCGGGCCGCAAATATTTCCTTCAAGTTGCTTGCCACGGAATCCAACTGGCTGCGCTTGATCTCAAGGCCCTTGCCTTTGGCAATCACCGGGTCGCCGAACAAGGCGGTCATCGCGGCCTCGGGATTGGAGTTTGTGCCGGTCGCCGCCGGCGCAGCATTCGTGGGTGCAGTGCTGGCCGACGCCGGCGCGGAGAACGCTCCGAAAACAAGCGCGGCCAGGGTGACGGGGAAAATCAGTTTCATTTTAGTCTTCATTTTTTCAATTTGTTTGACGGCGGCTACAATTTTACCACTTTCACATTGCTGATGTCAGGGTCTTTCTGAAGCTCTTCCAGCACCGCCGACGGCGGTGCGCTGTCGAGGTTCAATACCGTCAACGCCAGCCCGCCCGCAGTGTCGCGCGTCAGGCTCATGTTGGCAATGTTCACCTTGTGTTTGCCCAGCAATGTGCCGAGGTGGCCGACGATGCCCGGCCGGTCCTTGTTGTTCAACAGCAGCAACGTGCCGCTGACGGGAATCTCCACCGGTGTGCTGTACAGCCGCACGATGCGCGGATTGTTCGGCGACCCGAAAAAGGTTCCGCCGGCGGAAATCAGCTTGTTCCCGTTGCCGAACACCTGCACGTGCAGCCATTCATTGAAAGTCACCGGCTCATCGGATTTCTTTTCCTCGACGGTAAGGCCGATGCTCGCGGCGACGGAGCGGACGTTGACGTTGTTCACGTCTTTCAAATTGCTGCCCGACAGGAAGCCACGCAAAACCGCGCGTGTGACCGGATCAATGTTCGGCAACTGCCGCGCGTGGCCGCCGTAGGTGACATGGATGCGGTCCGCGCCGGCGGGCGAAAGTTGTGCCAGCAATTTGCCCAGCGCCTCGCCCAACGGCAGATACGGCTTCACCTGCTCATAGGTCTTGGCATCGAGATACGGCAGGTTCACCGCATTGCGGACTTCGCCGGTAAGCAGATAAGCCGTAATGACCTCGGCGACTTCGATGCCGCATTTTTCCTGCGCCTCCGCCGTGCTCGCGCCGAGGTGCGGCGTGAGAATCAAATTCGGCTGTTTACGATACGGATGGTCGGCCGGCAACGGTTCGGTGGCGAAAACATCCAGCGCCGCGCCCGCCACCTTGCCGGATTCGAGTGCGGCGATGAGATCATTTTCAACAATGATCTCGCCGCGCGCACAATTCACGACGCGCACGCCGGGTTTCATTTTGGAAAACGCGGCGGTGTTCAGCATGTGTTTGGTTTCCAGCGTCACCGGCATGTGGACGGTGATGAAATCCGCGACGCGATAAACGTTGTCCACGCTGTCGGCAAATTCCGCGCCGACGGCCTTCATCCGGTCTTCGGTAAGATAAGGATCGTAAGCGATGACGCGCATGCCGAACGCGACGGCGCGTTTGGCGACTTCCGTGCCGATGCGGCCCATGCCGAGCACGCCGAGGGTCTTGCCGGCCAGTTCCGAACCTTGCAACAGTTTGCGGTCCCACTTGCCCGCGCTCATCGAGGCGTTGGCCTGCGGCACCTTGCGCGCGAGCGCCAGCAACAGGGCAAAGCTCAATTCCGCCGTCGTCACCGTGTTGCCGCCGGGCGTGTTCATCACCACGATGCCGTGCTGCGTGGCCGCTTCCACGTCCACGTTGTCCACGCCCACGCCCGCGCGCCCGACCACGCGCAGTTTCTTCGCCGCCTCAATGACCTTGCGCGTGACTTTCGTTTCCGAACGCACCACCAGCGCTGTGGCGTCGGCCACCACCGGCAACAGTTCCGCTTCCGTCAGCCGTTTCGGCAGCACCACAACCTGCAATTCCGGCCGCTGTTGCAGGAGCGCAATGCCCTTGGGCGAGACTGGGTCGCATACGATGATTTTCATATCAAAATGGGGTGCGAGTGTAGGCGTTGAATGGAGCAAGGTCAAATAGTGAAATCCCCTATTTTCCTGTGCAAAATTCGCTGTCCGCCCGGCCAAAATCGGTTATGTTCGGCTTCGGCAAAATGAGCAAACTGCTGCTGATTGATGACGAGGAAGATGTGCGGTATTCGTTCCAGCGGATTTTTGATTCGCCGGAAATCGAACTGGCCACGGCATCGTCCGGCGAGGAAGGACTGAAGGTCATCCCCAAATTCAAACCCGACCTCGTGCTGATGGACGTGCGCATGGGCGGCATGAACGGCCTGGAAACGCTCCGCCGCATCCGCGCCGCCGATCCCAGGCTCCTCGTCATCCTGATGACCGCCTACGGCACCACGCAAACCGCCATTGAGGCGATGAAGCTCGGCGCCTACGATTACCTGCTCAAGCCGTTCGACGTGCCGAAGCTCAAGGAAATTATCGGCAACGCGCTCAAAGCCGCGCGCGACATGAAACAGGTCGTCTCCTACGAGCCGCTGTTGGAATCCGAGGACTAC
>JBEKJN010000154.1:0-6807 GCA_050011235.1 Verrucomicrobiota bacterium
AGCCAAAAAGTTTATTTAACTCGGCAGTCAAGGCCTGTGAGCGGAAGAATTCCGTGAAGCCTTCAATTTGCGCAAAAACGGCTCGAGTAAACACACGTTTCCAGAAGTCCTGATCTTCGCTCGTTGTCGCTTCGTGTAATTTATCCCAACACTGGCTAAGATCTTCCATTAACACCCGCATCATCTGACCGAACTCCTCATGCGAGGTATTGTTTTTGTCTTTCATAACACGGCGGCTATTCCTCAAACAACGCCTGCGCGAATTGTTTCGCGTCGAAGGGCTGCAAATCATCCGGCTGCTCGCCGAGGCCGATGAATTTGATGGGCAGGCCAAGCTCCTTCTGGATGGCCACGACCATGCCGCCTTTGCTCGTGCCGTCGAGCTTGGTCACCACCAGCCCGGTGAGCGGCACGGCCTTGTTGAACTCACGCGCTTGGTTCAACGCGTTCATCCCGGTCGTCGCGTCGAGCACCAGCAACACTTCGTGCGGCGCGCCGGCCAGTTGCTTGCCGATGACGCGATGCAGTTTCTGCAATTCCTGCATCAAATTGTGCTTCGTGTGCAGGCGGCCCGCGGTGTCAATGAACAGGTAATCCGTCTTGCGCGCCTGCGCTGCCGTGACGGCGTCGTGCGCCACGGACGCCGGGTCCGCGCCGTAAGCGCCCGCGACAACTTCGACTTTCAATCGTTGTCCCCACAATTTGATTTGTTCGATGGCAGCAGCACGAAACGTGTCGCACGCGCCGAGCAAGGCGGTTTTTTTCTGCGATTGAATCAAATGCGCAAGCTTGGCGGCAGTGGTGGTCTTGCCCGTGCCGTTGACGCCGACGACGGAAACCACGGTCGGGCCATGCGCCGCTTTCACCAAATCACATTTATTCGTACCAAGGCTCTTCTCCACTTCGGCACGGGCGACGCCAAACACGTCCAGCCCCGCGCCACCCTGGGTTTCGTAGGCGTGTTTGACAGCAGCGACGATTTGCGTGGTCATGGCCACGCCAAGGTCGGCGGCGATGAGCGCGGCTTCCAGTTCCTCAATGGATTCGCCGGTGAGTTTGGGCGAGCGTGTGACGATGCGCTTGATTTCGTGCGCCAGCTGGTTGTGGGTTTTTTGCAGGCCGGCTTTGAACTTGGCGAAGAGTCCCATGAGATTTTAACCACGGATGGACACGGATGGACACGGATAGAGCGCGGGTCTGCGGCCCACAGCAACAACGAGCGAAATTCGTTTATGAATATGCTGCGGCTCACAGAGCCGCGCGCCGAAACCGAAAACTAATTCGTGTTTATTGGTGTTCATTCGTGGTTAATTGCCGCTCCGCTAACTTCGCTTTCAGCTTTTCGACATGCTCATAAGGCAGCTTGACCGTGCCGATGAGCGGTTTGCCCTTGCTGAAACCGTGGCAGTCGGAGCCACCCGTCACGAGCAAATGAAATTTGTCGGCGATTTCCAGATAGCGCGCGGACGTCGCGGTCGAGTGTTTCGTGTGAAAACATTCGATGCCGTCCAGCCCGGCGTCCACGAGCACGGGGATGACATCGTCCGTGCGATTCAAACCGGGGTGCGCCATCACCGCGAGGCCGCCGGCCCGATGAATCAACTCGACGCCTTCGAGCGCGGACATCCTGGCCTTCGGCACCCAGGCCGGACGGTTTTTTTTGAGAAAACGCTCGAACGCCTCGTCGAGCGATTTGCAAAGCCCGGCCTTCACGAGGGCGCGCGCGACGTGCGGGCGTCCGGGTGATTTGCAGTTGGCCAGCGCAAAAACCGTTTCCGCCTCCAGCGGCACATTCAATTCGTTGAGGCGTGCCACCATTTCGCGGATGCGATCCTGCCGGACGGCCTGAAACCGGGCGATATCCATGAGGAATTTTTCATTTTGCGTGTCCACGAAATAACCGAGCAGGTGAAGTTCGGTGTCGTTATACTCAGCGGTGAGTTCCGTGCCGGAAATAAATTCAATGCCCGCCGCAGCGCAAACCGCCGCCATGCGCGCGCAGCCTTCGACCGAATCGTGGTCCGTCAACGCCATCGCCGCGAAGCCGAGCCGCTGGCCGTGCCCGGCCAGTTCCTCCGGCGAAAACGTGCCGTCGGAAAAATGCGTGTGCAGATGGAGATCGGCGAATTTCATTTCACAATCCTTGCCGGCCGCATCAATTCACCTTTGATTTTATCCAGGATGCCATTGACGAACTTGCCGCTGTCCTGCGTGGAAAACTTTTTGGCAATGTCCACCGCCTCGTTGATGCTGACCACGGGCGGGATGTCCTCGCGGAACAGCATTTCGTAAATCGCCAGCCGCATGATGTTGCGATCCACCGTGGCGATGCGATGGAATTCCCAGTTTTTCGCGTGCTGCCGGATGCGCGTGTCAATTTCCTCGCGGTGCTCGATGACGCCGCGAATGAGCGGGTCGGCGAACAGTCGCGTCTCGGCTTCCTCGGCGGTGAGCGGCGGCAATTCGACCGGCTGGCCCCACGTCGCCGGGCCTCTTTCCCCGGCGATGGCGGCGGCGCGCTGCGTGTCCCAGAATTCATTGAGCGCCCGATCCAAATCCTCCGGTGGATTCAAATCGTGCTGAAACAGAAACTGCACGGCGCGTTCGCGCGCTTCGCGGCGTTTTCCCATAAATCAATGCAATGATGCCGCAGAAAATCGCGGCAGGAAATGAAAAATTGCGCGTTGGCGCGCCTGCGCTATTTTGTCCGCATGAGCAAAGTCAATAAACTGCTGCATACGCGCTACCGCGTGAACGATTTGGAACGCACCCTCAAATTTTACCGTGACGTGCTGGGCCTGCAAGAAATCCAGCGGCACAAATCGCCGCGCGGTTCGGAACTGGTTTTTCTCAAGGCGCCCAAAGGTGACGAGCAGATTGAAATCTGCAGCTTCCCGGCCGGCGGCCCCGTGCAAGTGCAGGCCGACCTCACGCATCTTGCCTTCGAGGTGGACAGCCTGGAGGAATTCGGCAGACACCTGGCGAAACACGGCCTGAAATATTCCGATGGCCCGACGACCACTTCCACCGGCACGGTCTTCGCGTTCATTGACGCGCCGGAAGGTTACGAAATCGAATTGATTCAAAAAGGCAAAGGCGGCTACTAAAACTGTAGCGGCGGTCTGCGACCGCCGCCGTTCGAAAGAAAACAATAAATTTCCGGCGCTCACAGAGCGCCGCTACAATTCACAACACAACATGAGCGTTTTAATTGTCGGCTCGACCGCACTCGATTCCATCAAAACTCCGAACGCGGAAAATCCGCGCCTGCTCGGCGGGTCGGCCAGCCACGCCGCCGTGGCCGCGAGCTTTTTCAGCCCAGTCAAATTGATCGGGGTCGTCGGTGACGATTTCCCGAAGAAATATTTCCAGCTTTACCGGCGGCACAAAATTGACCTTGAAGGTCTGCAAATCCGCCCCGGCAAAACATTTCACTGGTCGGGCGAATACGAGGAGAACATGAATCGCCGCCGCACACTCGAAACCGAACTCGGCGTGTTCGAGACTTTCACGCCCACGCTGCCGGAATCTCACCGGCGTGTGCCGTTCGTCCTGCTGGCAAACATTGCGCCCGCGCTGCAACACCACGTGCTCGACCAGATGGTGCGCCCGCGCTTTGTCGCCGCCGACACGATGGATTTGTGGCTGAACATCGCGTTGCCGGATTTGCTGCGCCTGCTCAAGCGCGTGGATCTGTTCATCCTCAACGACGGCGAAGCGCACCAGTTGACGAAGGAAGACAACGTCATCGCCGCGCTGCCCAAGCTCCACAAACTCGGCCCACGCCACGTCATCATCAAAAAGGGCGAACACGGCGCGATTTTGTCGTCGCCGAAGGGCATGTTTGTTGCGCCGGCCTATCCCTTGAAAAAAATCGTGGACCCGACTGGTGCGGGCGATTCGTTCGCCGGCGGGTTGATGGGTCATCTGGCGACGGCGCGAGGCCCGATCGAAGCGAACCTCCGCCGCGCGATGATTTACGGCAGTGTCGTGGCCTCGTTTTGCTGTGAGGGTTTTGGCCTGACACGAACCACCAAAATCAAGCGCGCCCACATTGACCGGCGCGTCAGGGAACTGGAGAAGTTGACGAGGTTTTAACCGCGGATTCCGCGGCTTGCGCAGACCTAAACTTCCCGGCGTGAAAAATCCGTGTTCATCCCGCCTTCGTTTCACTTCGTCGTGGCATGCCGTGTTCATCCGTGGTTAAATTTCACTCGTGAAAGCTGTAATTCTGGCCGCCGGCAAGGGCACACGCATGCGGGAACTCACCAACGAGTTGCCCAAGCCGATGCTCCGCGTCCAGGGTAAACCCATTCTCGAACACATCATCGCCGGCATTATTGCGGCGGGCGTCCACGAGATTTTCATCGTCACCGGCTGGCGCGCCGAGGTCATCGAAAACCATTTTGGCGACGGCTCGAAATGGAATGCTCGAATCGCGTTTGGCCGGCAGGTCGTCCAGGACGGCACGGGCAAGGCGCCGGAAGCGGCAAAGGAATTCGTCGGTGATTCGCCATTTCTGCTGACTTACGGCGACATCCTCGTTCCGCCTGCAACCTATCCGCAAATGATTCGGCGTTTTGGCGAAGGCGATTTTGCGGGTGTCATCACTGTCACGCGCGGCGAGGACGTGACGAAAGGTGGCTTGAACTTTTTCGATGAACAATTTTGTCTGAAACGGCTCGTGGAAAAACCGTCGCGCGAACAGTTGGAACAATTGCGTCGGGACGGCTGGCTGAAGCCCAACGCACCAGTCTGGTATAACGCGGGCATTTATATTTTCAGGCCATCCCTGTTCGACTTCACGGCCAAACTGCAAAAATCGCCGCGCGGTGAATACGAACTGACCGACGCCATCAGCGCCATGATTGCCGCCGGGCAGAAGCTGGCGGGCTTGGAAATTCAAGGCCGCTGGGTGGACGTGCGCGACCCGGAAACGCTGGCGAAGCTGGAGTCTGGAATGTAGGAGCCGACGTAAGGAGGCTCACTATTTTTTACGGAAAAAGTTAGAGACTCGTCACCTCGTCTCCTACGAAATAAACTTCGGTTCGTACACCGGGCCGAGTCCGTGTTTCTGGAGCAATTCGGCGAATTTCGCGATGCCGCGCTTTTCGTCCGAGGCCAGGTGGTAATGCACGTGCCAGCCGAGGTAATCCCGGCGGAAATCCTCGTCGTATTCCTCACGAGTTTCGATGAGGTAATCCAGTGTTTCGAGACCGAATTGTTTCGCTTCCAGCAGTTCGCGGCGCAGTTCCTTGTTCTCGATACCGCGCCGCAACGCCCACACGGCAAAAACAAACGGCAGATTGGTCAGTTCATACCACGCCGTGCCGAGATCGAAAATTTCGTGCTCGTGCGGCGCGCGTTGAAAATCAATCGCCGGATCGCCGATAAGCAGCACGGCGGCGTGTTCCGCCGCCTTTTGCGGGTCGGGCAGCGGCTTGAACTCCGGTTTCAAGCCGCGTTCTGCCAGCAGTACCTTCAAAAGATTCAAGCCCGATAACGACGCGGTGTGACAATAAATCTCCTTTAACTCCGCGAGTGGCCGGCGATGCGCGAGCAGCACACTGTAAACCTCGCCGAGCGACGCGATGGCAATGCCATCGAGAATGTCATAGCGGTCAGTGAGCAAAACCTCCGCCGTGCTGACGAGCGCGGCGTCGAGTTCATCGCGCCGGAGCATCTCCGCGAGTTCAGCCGGCGTGGCGAAAATGATTTCGCTCTCGATGCCGCGCGTGAGCGGCACGGCGTTGAGATATGGCACCGAGCCGATGCGGAATTTTGGAGTTTCGGCGGCAGGCATTTCAGTCGGTGAATGGTTCAAAGAATTTACGGTGATCTGCCGGTTTTGGCGTAGGTGATGATGTCGGCTTCATCGTCGGATGTCGGAATGGTCAGTGTGAACGTCATTCTTCGATCCAAAATGACAGTGGTTTCCCGTTTGCTGAAATTGTCGAGGTAGTAGTCAAAAATGTAAGTTCCGGGTTGGGTCCCGCGTTGGATGTCAATTTTCTTGTAGCCTTTGCGCCAGGTCGGATTTTCCGTGTTGAGAATAAAACCGATAAAATCCCGGCCCGGTTTTGACGCGTTCCGCATGATGCCGATGCGATGCGGGATCTGTCCGTGCCCGTCCCAGACACCTTCAATCGAGTCGAGGTTCCGCTGGTTTGTCTTAAGATAATTGGCGAACCCTTCTTCTGAGCTGACAACGATCTCCCAGATATCCGTGTAGCGGAGCAGGTCGGCAACCAGACGATAATTCGAGTTTGAAAAATCCGGCTTTTCAAGCGATTTCATTTGCACGGCGTCGGCGCCTTTTTCCCGGGCGGTTTGCATCACCTTTTTCATTTCATTTTCGACCGATCCACCGAACATTGTGAGACGGGTGTCGTGGATGGATATCGTCCCGATCACTTCGCAAGGCCGGGGAACGGTCATGTCCTCCGTATAGACGAGGATGGGATAACCCATCGGCTTGGCCGGTCCGGCGGCCGTATTGGGTTTATACGTTGAGACGGTGCTGCATCCCGCCAGTAGCAATATCGAAAGCAGAGACAGCGCCAGATAACGGACCGGCGCGGCAATGAAATAATGCACCGAGTTCATGCGGAGTTTCGAAACGTCCTGCGTCATGCCGTCGCCAGATTATCCTCCAGCATCTGGGAACGCACTGAATTTTCCGCCGCCTCGGGCTCCGGTGGATTTTCCAGGGCCTTTATCGGCTCGTAGAACGTGTTGCGTTGCACCGGCGTTCGACCAGCTTCCCGGATGGCTTTGATCATGTCCGCTTCGGTCTGCAATTGCGGC
>JBEKJN010000155.1:0-6770 GCA_050011235.1 Verrucomicrobiota bacterium
AAAGGCTAATCTGCCAACGGTTGGTTGCCAATTTCCAATTGGCTTCAATCCTCCTCGTTCTCCTGCTCGTCCTCGTACTCGAAATTATGAATTCGAGGACGAGAACGAGGACGAGGAGGAGAGGGATTTTAACTTTGGGCTTTAGACTTTGGGTTTTGGACTTTAGCCTGCGCGCGATGTCGCAGATGCTCAAGTCGTCCGGTGCGATGGCCGCCGCCACGCTCGTCAGCCGCCTGCTCGGCATGGTGCGCGAGATGGTTTATGCGAATTTCATGGGTGACACCCGGGTGGCGGGCGCTTTCAAACTCGCGTTTCTCATCCCGAATTTGTTCCGTCGCCTGCTCGGTGAAGGGGCATTGACGGCGGCGTTCGTCCCCATTTTCAAGGAAAAGGAGAAGACGCACGGTGATATCGAAATGTGGCGCGCGGCCAACGCCGTGATTTCCGGCCTCGTCATCGCGGCGGCGGTGATCATCGGCGTGGTCATGCTCGGCCTCTCGATTGCGCTGGCCATTCATCAATTCAACGAAAGCACCGAACTCATGCTGCAGCTCCTGCGCGTGATGTTTCCCTACATGCTGCTCGTCTGCCTGGCGGCGGCGTTCATGGGCATGCTCAACGCGCGCGGACATTTTTTCATTCCGGCCATGGGTGCGACGATGCTCAACGTCGTGATGATCGGGTCCGTGCTCTGGCTCGCGCCGAAGATGGGGCACGAGTTGCACGAACAGATTTTCGCGCTGGCCATCGGCGTGCTGGCGGCGGGCGTGGCACAGGCGGCGTTTCAACTGCCGACACTCTGGCACGACGGCTTCCGTTACCAATGGGTTTCACCGTGGCAAAATGAAACCGTCCGGCTCGTCGTAACGCGAATGATTCCCGGCACCATCGGCGTCGCCGCCTTTCAAATCAACGTGCTGCTGACGCAGGCCATTGCCTTTTACGTCAACCCGCAAATCAACGCCTCGTTCGATTACGCCGTGCGCTTGATGGAATTGCCGCAGGGCATGTTCGGCATTTCGCTGGCGACGTATCTGCTGACGACGCTTTCGGGGCTGGCGGCGGAGAAAAATTATTCCGAATTCCGCGCGACGCTGCGGCATGGCGTCGGCACGCTGATTTTTCTGAACCTGATTGCGGCCATCCTGCTGGTCGTGCTGGCCGAACCGATCATCCGGCTGCTGTTTGAACACGGCAAATTCACCGCCGACTCCACCGCTCGCGCGACACTGGCGCTCATGTGCCTGGCGCCGGGGCTGGTGGCATTTTCGACGGTCAACATTCTGGCGCGGGCGTTTTTCGCGCTGGGCGACACCAAAACGCCGATGAAAATCGGCCTCGCGTGCCTCACGGTGAATCTGGTTTTGTCGGCCCTGCTGGTCGTGCCATTGCGGCAGGGCGGACTCGGCATCGCCAACACCATCACCTCCATTTGCAACGCCGGCCTGCTGCTTTACGCGCTGCAAAAAAGACTGGGCAAACTGGAAATAGATTCGTTACGCGCCACATTTCCACCGCTGGCCGTCGCCGGCCTTCTGGCCGGCTTGGTGGCGTGGCTGGGCTGGTGGTCGTGGGAAAATTTTCTCGGCCACCAGACCGTCGCATTGAAAATCGGCGAAGTATTTGGGCCGGCGACGGCGGCAGGATTGGTTTATGGCGTCGTCGCGCTCGCGTTCAAAGTTCCGGCGGCGAAGGAAATGATGGAATTTGCGCTGGCGCGATTCAAAACACGGAACTGAACAGAAGCAAACGAAGGAAACAAAGAATTATATTTTGCAGCGCTGACCTTTTGGAAAACCTCCCGGGTTCCTTCGTTGGCTTCTGTTCAAATCTCCACCACGGCCGTCCAACAATTTGTTCCGAACTTTGATTTGAATTTTTCGGCCAGCGATTCGGCGGCGGCCCGGTTTTCGGCGATGGCAAATGTCGTTGAGCCGCTGCCGGACATGAGCGCGGCGAGCGCGCCATTCGCCCGCAGGAATTCCTGGAACAGCGCAAGGACGGGATATTTTTCCAGCGCGGGCGCTTCAAGCGAATTGTAAAATTCACCGCCGGCGGCGCGCCAATCCCCTGCCTGAAGCGATGAAACCAATTTTTGTGCGCGTCCCGCCTTGCCATTCAGCGCGTCCGGGAAGCGCGCGAGAGTCTGATAAGCCCAGGCCGTCGCGATGCCGAAGCCGGGATGGATGAGGAGAAATGCCTTGCCGCGCAGCGCCGGGAAAAAACCGAGCGGCAGGATCTTCTCGCCGCGCCCGGTGGCGAGCGCCGGCCGGGTTTGCAGAAAAAACGGCACGTCCGAGCCAAGCGCCGCGGCGAGTTCGTCCAGTTTTGCGATTGAAAGCGGCTTATCAAACAGTTCGTTCAGCGCGAGCAATGTCGTTGCGGCGTTGCCGCTGCCGCCGCCAAGACCGGCGGCGAGCGGGATTTTTTTCTCCAGCCGGATGCGGGTGCCGTCCGAAATTTTCGCCGCCCGGAGGAACGCATCCGCCGCCCGACAAATGAGATTTTTGGAGTCAACCGGCAAAGTGGGTTCGTCGCAGGTGAGTTGAATTCCATTGCCGCCGCGCTCACAATGGACTTTGTCAAAAAGATTGACCGGGTGCATGACGGTTTCGAGTTCGTGAAAACCGTCGGGCCGTTTGCCCAGGATGTTCAGCAGCAAATTGACCTTGCAGGGGGATTTTTTTTCGAGCGCCATGGTCTCACAAAAGAAAAACGCGCCAACAGACAATGGTTGGCGCGCTGATGAAAACAGGCTCAGGCACGGTCAATTGTCGAATACTTTGAACCGGCTGCCGGGGATGAACGGCACGACATCGCCCCCGGTGAAACCAGTGTAGGTGTCTGTGTCAAACAACGAATCCGAAATCAACCCCGGTTTGTAGCTTTCCGGGTAAGCGGGTTGGGGGTTGAGATAGCTGGTGAATATCGGACCGTAAGGCGGCAGCGGGAAGGTGACGACCTCCAGTACGCCCACGCCGGTGCGCGCCAGTGAGCGGTCAAAGCCGCGCACGGCGCCGGCCGTGTATCCGGCCTCCGGCGAATCGAACACCGCCGTTTGCTCGATGCTGCGGCGCATTTCGCCCATGCGGACGATTTCGTAGAAGTTGTTCATGCCGCGGCCGAGTTTTTGTTCCGGCCCCGCACAACCGGAAGTGAGCAACGCGGCCAGCGTGACGACGGTGAGAAAAAGCATTATGTTTCGCATACGTTTTTTCAAGTTAACGAACCGAGCTTACGCCGAATCCGCCGGATGTAAAGCGCGTTTTCGTTCCTGCCGGTCCCAATACCACGCAATCCAGACGGTGATTTCGTAAAGCAATTGCAACGGCACGAACATGACCAGTTGCGTGATGACCTCCGGGGTCGTCAGGATCGCGCCGAGAAACAGGTTGATCACAATCATGTACCGCCGCGCCTTCGACAGCGTGCGGTAATTGAGGACGCCGATTTTTACCAGCGTCAAAATCACCACCGGCAGTTCGAAGCCCAGCCCCATGCCGAGCATGAATTTGCAGACAAAACTGATGTAATCCTCCGCCCGCCATTGAAACGCGCCGAAACCGAGCCATTGCGAATACATCTGCGCCGCCGACAGCGCGATCGGCATCAGCGCGAAATAACAAAAGGCCACGCCCGCGAGAAACAAGCCGACGCCGATCACCAGGCCGCGATAAACGTGTTTCCGTTCGCGCATCTTCAGCGCCGGAAAGACGAAGGCGGCAATGAAGTAAAATATGAACGGCGATGCCAGCACGACGCCCCCATACAAGGCGACTTGAAACGCAATGACGAACCCGCCCGCCGGACTGAGATTGATCAAATCAACTTTGGGCCGTTGCGCGCCGGTGGCGGCGTTCGGGTCGGGATTGACGTGCCAGCCGAGCACGCGATTGGTTCCGACGATGAGCGGCTCGATTTCAACGGCGACGAAACGGTTCGTGCCGAGGTCCAGCGATTGCTGTTGTTCGGGCGTGAGTGGAAAATTGCCGAGATGGTTCGTGCCGAAACTCACGGCGACGATTTGGTTGGTGCCGTAGTAATGAATCCGGGCGTGCGTCAACGGCCATTTGATGATGCGGACGACGTCGTTGGCGGCAAAAAGGCAGACCAGCATTCCCAGAAACAGCGCGACGATGCTCTTGATGAGCACCCAGCGGAAATCTTCGAGGTGTTCGAGAAAGGTTTTGACCGGGCCGCCTTCGGCCCTGTCGGGACGCTCCGGTTCGTTATCGCCGGCCATGCCGAGAAATCCCACCCCTCAGGTTTTGGGCGGGTTGGAAGGCTGCGAAGCGGTTTGGCCGGGCTGCGGCTGGCCGTTCTTTACGGATTTATTCGGCTGGGCGGGTGTCTCGTTCGCCGCATTTTGAATTTCATCCGTCACCTCGCGCGCACCTTTCTTGAATTCCTTGATGCTCTGGCCCAGACTGCGGGCCAGATCAGGGATGCGTTTGGAGCCGAACAAAAGCAGGACGGCTAAAACCACGATGACCCACTCCCATCCACCAAGACCAAATGCAAACATGACATTCATAAGTTTTGTCGAGCCTCAAGAAGCCTACGCCCGTTCCGGGAAATAGTAAAGCGGCAAAATTCCCCTCCCAATTTTAAATCTTGATCTTAATCGTCATCATAATCTGCTTCATCTGATGATTGCGATTAAGCCCGAAAACCGAAGTTGAGATGGGGAGTGCACGCGCCCTCGCGGAAAACCTCGAGCGCATAGAAAAATTCCGGACCTTCAGGCAAGCTTGGCGCGCGAAGAGGCTGGACGCGAGGCGCGTCCAGCAACACCCGAGGCGGGTGTGCTCCCCAAGTCCGATTTTCGGGTTAAGAACAAGATTAAGATTGGGATTGAAATAAAAAAGGCCGCGTTTGGCGCGGCCTTTGAAATTTTTTGGCACGAGAGACGCACTCTCCGTAACGCGCGTTGTCAAATTGTCCCTGCTTTTGGATGCAGGAGCACGAAATCGTCCCGGCGGTTTTTCGACCAGGCGGATTCGTCGTGGCCGGGATCCACCGGCTTGTCCTTGCCGAAACTTCGGGTCACGACACGCATCGGATCAACGCCCAGCTTGGCCAGCGCTTCGCGCGCCGCCAGCGCGCGGCGCTCGCCGAGCGACCGGTTGTATTCCTCCGTGCCGCGCTCGTCGCAATTGCCCTCGATGAGCAGCTTGGCGCTCGGATCGGAACTCAACGCCTGGGCGACCAAGGCCAGATTCGGCTTTTCGCTAGTCCGGATTGCGGAACTGTCGTAGGCGAAATGAATCGTGTCCGCCGCCAGCGCCGCGCGGTCGGCCAGCATGTTATCAAACATGTCTGGCGAGGGTAGCGTCAATGTGCCGGGCTGGTTCTCCGGATTGATCGGCTGTCCGGGGGGCAAAGTTGGTGTCTGTGGTGGCTCGCCAACCATTGGTCGTTGCCCAGGCAGTTGCGTGACGGGGCCCGGTTTATGTTTGCAGCCCGTCGAGGCGAGGGTGGCGGCCAGCGCGAGCACCAGTGGAAAAATCAGTTTTGTCGTTTTCATATTTTTGCTTTGTTAAAATTCAGTTAAAGGTTCGTGAAAATTCAAAATCACCGCGCCCAAGCGGGCTGAGAATCGCTTCCCGAAACTCGAGGCACATCTTTGACTTGTTTCGTCGGGGCGTCAAGCAAAGACAGCACATATCGGTAGGAGGCGGTGCGCCGCGCACAAATCAGTGTCCGGGAGTTCGGCGCCCACGAAGGATCTTCGCCCGGCGCCAGGACCATGGCTGTGCCGCCGCCCGCCGGCACGACACAAATGTCAAACTCGCCGCCCTGTCGCGTGAAGGCGATCCACTTGCCGTCCGGCGACCAGTCCGGTTCGGTCGGGTTCGAGACGCCCGCGGTCGAAAGACGCTGCACCGACCCGCCGCCCGCCGGCACCTTCGCCAGCACCCGGCGCTCGCTCATCTTGGTCGCAAAACAAATCCATTGACCGTCCGGCGACCAGCACGGCGACGAATCCTCGCTCGTGGTCGTCAACCGTTTCAAGTCCGTGCCGTCGGCGTTGCAGACATAAACGTTCGGGCTGCCGCCTTTGCTTAAAATCATTGCCACCTTCGTGCCGTCCGGTGAAACGGCGGCACTGGAGTTCAAGCCGGAATACCGCGCGATGGCGCGGCGCTGGCCGGTGGAGAGGTCGTGATAAAAAATGTCCGGGTTGCCGAGCTTGTAAGAGGTGTAATAAAGCGCGAGCCTGCCGGGCATCCACGCGGGCGCGGCGACAATTGCGCCGTCGTGGGTGACGGCCTGCCGGTTGTAACTGTCGAAATCGGCGACGTAAATTTCGCCGTCGCCGTTGGGGGCTTCGTCCTTGAACGCGATTTTCGTCTGCGCGATGCCCTTTATGCCGGTGATGGCCAGCACGATGTCGTCGGCGAACCTGTGCGCCTGCCGCCGCAACGATGCGCCGGTATAGCTGCGCGCGAGCAGCGTGCTCTTGGCAAAGCGAGCCGTAACGCGGCCCTGCACATTGCCCGCGTTGCTGCCGCTGATGATGTATTGCGCGGCATCGGGACCGACAAAGCTGAAACCCTGCACGTAAAGATCGAATTTCAAAACGTCCAAAACTTCACCGCTGAAACCTTCAAGCGAAACCGGAATCGGTTTCGTCATTCCCATGACGGTGATGTTTTGTTCGATGTTGATTTCATTCTGGCCGCGCGCAATCACGGCGGCAAAAAGGAAAACCGGCAGGCAAATTTTAATCAGTTGAAGACAAATTTTTTTCATCCGAGTGATCGTTT
>JBEKJN010000156.1:0-6713 GCA_050011235.1 Verrucomicrobiota bacterium
GTTGTTTCAACAGCCAACCGCAGGAGCCGACGTGAGGAGGCTCATTCTGAAAAATCGGAAACAAGTCAGAGACTCCTTACATCGTCTCCTACAAATCAAAGCAGTGTGGCGAGCACGCCGATCATCGCGGCAATCAGCCAGATGACGAGCACGGCGCGGGTCTGGCTGAAACCCGCGCGCACGAGCCGGTGCGAAAGATGGTTCGTGTCGCCAATCCAAAACGGTTTGCGCGCACACGTCCGCAAAATCACGACCCAGGCGAGGTCGGCCAGCGGCACGGCCAGCACCAGCAACGGCGAAAGCACGGCGAGCCGATGCGGATGCAATTTTGTTGAGTAAAAGTGCGGCAAAATGGCCATCACGGCGAGCAGATAGCCGACGAGATGGCTCCCCGCGTCACCGAGAAACGCGCGGGCGTTCGGAAAATTATACGGCAGAAAACCCAGCAGCGCGCCGCACATCAAAAACCCGGTCAGCGCGACGAGATATTGGCCACTGGTGGCGGCGATGATGGCGAACAGCAACGCGCCAATCGCGCCCAGCCCGGCACAAAGGCCGTTCATATTGTCCACGAAGTTGAAGGCGTTGATGACGGTAAGCAGCCACAGAATCGTGATGGCGTAGCTGAAAACTTCGCTGTGAACAAACAACGTGATGCGTTTGCACGCCATGGCGACAACAATGGCGATGAGCAACTGGCCGGCGAATTTAGGCAGCGGTTTCAATTCATGTTTGTCGTCGAGCCAGCCGAGCAGGGTTATGGCAACCGCACCGAAGGCGATGGCGGCCAGTTCCAGTGCGCGGTGGCTGAAGCCGTAAGCGATGGGTGACAGCACGTGGGGATTTTCAATGCTGGACGCGGCGAACAGCGCCCCCGCCACGAGCGGCAGCAAAATGCCGGTGAGCACGGCAAAGCCGCCCGCCAGCGGCACGGGCACGTCGTGGATTTTGCGCCCGCCGGGGTCATCCACGAGATTGACGCGCAGGCACCATTCGCGCCAGTAGGGCAGCGTGAGCAGCGTTGTTAAAAACGCGCCCGCAAACGCGGCGAGAAAAAAGTTAAATGGAAAGCTCACAAGCGCAGGCCGTGTTCGGCGGCCAGTTTCAAATAAAGATTGTAGATGGCGTCCACCATTTTTTCGACGGCGAAATTTTCGCGGACAAAGTCCGTGCCGGACTGGCCAAGTTTTTTACAAAGCACAGGGTCATTCGCGAGCTGGAGCAAACGATTTTTTAATCCGGCCAAATCGCCGGGCTGAACCAAAAATCCAGTCCGGCCATCAAGACAAACTTCGCCTGCGCCATCGCAATCGTAAGCGACGACGGGTTTGGCTGCGGCGAGCGCCTGCGGCAGCGCACGCGGCAAACCTTCGCGCAGCGACAGGTGCACCAGCGCGTTCATGATGCCGACAAGAGAAGGTATTTCGGCAGGCGGGACAAGGCCGGTGAAAATGAAATGGTGTTCGAGACCGGGAGAACGCGCGAGATTTTCAAATCGTCCGCGCCATTCGCCGTCGCCGACCAGCAGAAATTTGATTTGCGGACAGCGGCGGACGAGTTCCGGCGCAACGGCGAACAAATCGTCATGGCCTTTGAGTTTGAACAGCCGCGCGATTTTGCCGACGACGAAATCGCCGGGTTGCAAACCGAACCGCGCGCGGACGGCGGGGTCGTTTTTCGCCGCGAGAAACGGTTTGAGCGGAAAGCCGCTGAAAATCTTCGTGTATTGCTCCGGCCGGCCAATGCCGGCGGCGAGGTATTGGGCTTTCATCGCATCGGCAACGACGATGAAGTGCGTCGTAACGCGGGCGGCATGCCTTTCGGCGGCGCGGAAGACAAGGTTGGCGGCGGCGTTTTGAAAATTTCCGAACGACGGGCCGTGGATCGTGTGGATGATGAGCGGAACCCCGGCGCGTTTCGCGGCGAGGCGACCGAGAATGCCGGCCTTGCCGCTGTGCGTGTGAACGATGTCGGGCCGGGTTTGCCGGAGAATTTTCGTGAGCCGGCGCAGGGCCATCCAATCCTTCCACGGATGGACGGGGCGGACCAGTTCGGGGACGCGAGTGAGGATTCCGGGCGCGCGGGTGAATTCGGGTTCAAGGGAGCCTTCGGGACCCGCGGTCGAACCGGAGATCAAATCAACCGCGACGCCGGATTTTTGGCGCAGGCCGAGGACGGTGGCGACGGTGTTTTCCTGCGCGCCGCCGACAACCAGCCGGGTGATGATGTGGGTGACGCGCATTGGCGCGTTTCAAGGTGAATGGCCTTTGAGTTCGCGGAGCCGCAGGATGACGTTGGTGGCTTCGGCGGTATTGGTATTCGCGTTGGCCAGATAAATTTTGTAATTTCTGATGGCCTCATTGGTTTCGTGCTGGCGCCAGGCGATTTCGCCGAGGCCGTAGGCGATTGGGAACGAATTGGTGAGCGTTTGCTGCAACCGCCGGTAATCGGCGCGCGCGGCGTCGAGCTTGCCGCTGTCGAGGTAAGCCAGCGCGCGGTTGAAGCGCGCGTCGCTGTTGTTCGTTTGGATGGCAAGCACGCGCGTGAAGGCGGCAGTGGCATCGTCGTAGGCGTGAAGCTGCATGCAAACGTAGCCTTTGCCGAAAAGCCAGGTCGGCTCGTCGGGCGCCATCTTTAATTTGCGGTCAATAACAGCCACCGCGTTGGTGAACAGACCACGCATCACAAAGGCCTGCACAGCGGCGGTCAGCAAATCGTTGTTGTCCGGGTGGCGGGTGATTTCCAATTCGAGCAACCGGGTGCCCTGCGCGAAGTTGGTTTTTTGGAGATAGGCCCCGGCGGCCAGAATGTCGAGTTCGGCGGAATTGGAATCCGTGAGCGAGAATTTTTGGGGCTGCGTGAGCGGGTCATGGAGCACTTCAAGCGCGCGGTCGGGCAGGCGGGAGAAAAGATAAATTTGCGCGAGGAAGAGCCGCGCGGGCAGATAATCCGGATCGAGTTCACGAACACGGTTGAAAGACGCGACGGCCTGACGAAAATATCCGTTGTCTCTTGCCAACAGGAAACCATTTACGAAACAGAAGCTCGGTTCATCAAACGGCCCGCTGGCGTTGAGGACCTCATTCCAGTCGTGATACTTGCCGAATTGATCTCTTTTGACTTTGGCCGGGGCAACGGGCACGGTGCGACCGGCCCGCAGGTCTTGGTTGAATTGAAGGTTGATTTGCGCGACGACATTGTCCGGATTGAGCTTTTGCGCCATTTCAAAACAGTCGGCGGCCTTTTCCAGTTTACCGGCGCGCTGCAACTGGACACCCCAGAAATCAAGGTCGCGCGAGTAAAAAGCGCCGGCGATGAGCGCATTTGGATTTTGCTCGCGCACAACATGGAGCCGCGCCAGGAGGCGTTGCCCAAAAGTCTTGGGCGCGTTGGGATCGCGTGGCGTGATTTCCCGCTCCATGGAAGGAAACGCTTGGGCTTCCACTCGCGACCAGAAGGCTTCATTTTCGGCGATTTGATTTTGGTCTAGTGGCGGCGGCAGGAGCGTGTCATCCGGAAGCGGTTTCAATCTGTAAACCAAGCCGTGCGGCTCCAAGTAAAATTGCTCGAAGTAGTAGCCGAAACTCGGATGCAGGTAGTAAAGCTCGTTGGTCTTGGCAAGCGCCGCCAAAAGGCTAATGAGACGCACCGGACTGACGCCGTTGGTTATTTCGGCGGCAACGATGGTATCGGGCCACTTTTGAGGAAATCCCCGGTGCAAAAATTTATGATAAACCGGATTCACAAGCCAATGTGTGTTGAGCGGAACAAAGTCCTTCACCCGGCCATCACGCGCCAGCGCCGCCTGCACGAGAAACAAATGTTGAGGATCGTCGGACAACAAAAATCCTCCGCCACGCGGCAAATTTTCCTCCAGGAGCGACGCATATTGAGAAAGCGTGTTGTCATTGACGCCACGAACTTGCGATGTGTTTTTATATACCAGTCCCGTGATTGCCAATACCGCCAGGACGAACACGCCAGCGACAACGAAGGGATTCAAAAACTGTAACGGCTCCGGCGGCGGCGGTTGCGAGCGGCTGAAGGCCTTTTTGCCAAACACCAGCAGAAAATATCCGCTGTAGTAACCCACGCTCAACGCGATGAGATAGTAGAACGTCAGTCCAAATCCTTTCTCGCGGGGGCTGAATGGCGGATCAAACATCAGCCAGACGCAGATAAAAAGGATGATCGCGTGCACCACATGAAACATGAAACTCGCCAGCGCCAGGCCCATCCGGCTGCTGTCGCCAAAGGACGACTGCCAGCGAATTGCCAGCACAAACAACGGCATCAGGTAGGCCAATAACAACGACAGGAGCTCAAAATATTGTTGCGGGTGAATACACGAGAGAAAATAATGTTTCAGCACGTTATACTGCGGAGCCAGACTGGCTTTTAACGCCAGCCACCAGAACGCACCCGGTATTTTGCCGGAAGCCACCGCCCACGTCGGCAGCAGCAGGGCCAACGACATCCCCGCCAGACCGCACAACACCATCCACTGGAGAAAACGCAGATTGAAAAAGTTCAGCCCGCGAATCCAGATGATCGCGGCAATGAACACCGGCAAAAATCCCAACATCGCCCAGTTCTCCACCATCCCCGCGCCATAGATGGCTGCGGCCAGATACAAACGTCCCACCCGTTCGTCCAGCCGGTATTCGAGCAACGACCAAATCACGAATGCGAACAACAACAGGCCAAACATTTCGCCTGTGAAATTCGTCGCGTGCTCCCAGAACGTCAGTTGCAGACCGCAAACCGCCACCGCCAAAACCGGCGGCAGCCACGCGCTGCCAATCGTCAGAAATGAAAAATCGCTGCGCTCGCGCCGGCGTTGCGCGTCCGTGCGGTCATGCGGCAGCAACGCGATCGAACGCGCGAGCAAGCCGAGCGTCGCTGCCGCGCACACAGCGGAAAAAACATTCAACGCGATGGGAACTTGCGTCGTCGGCAGCCAGCGGAAGGGATAGGTAACGAGAAACAGCAGCGGATTGACCAATTCCGGCAGCCACGGCCAGCCTGAAATTTTGGCTACAGCTTCCAGGTTGGGCAGCGACACCCAGCGGTTCAGGGTAAACCAATAAACCGCCAGCGCCGCCGCTGCCAGCAGCCATGGCAGTAAACGCGGAACAAAATTCTTCCGCGGATCATTGCGTGTTTCCGTCGTCATTGGGCTACCCCAGTTGAATCCATGTTTTGCCAATTGGCAAGACTACTTTGCCGGGCGCGCACGTCAGCCACACACTCCACATGCTGCGTTTGCGGGAACATGTCCAGCGGCGTCACGCGCACCAATTCAAAGACACCGTTGCCGCACAAAATGTTCAAGTCCCGCGCCATCGTCGCCGGATGGCACGAGACATAAACAATTTGCGCCGGTTTCATTTCCCGCAGGAATTGCAACGTCCGCGGCAGACAGCCTTTGCGCGGCGGGTCGAGAATGACCGTTGTCATTTGCAGCGAAAAGCGCTTCAGCATCTCCGGCAAAACATCCTCGACGGTCGCGGCGATGAACCAGCCGTTGCCGATTTTGCGCGCCGCTGCGTTGTGCCGTGCCGATTGGATGGCGCGTTGGTCGTATTCAACCCCGACAAACGATTCAACCGCATCCGCCAGTTCGATGCTGAAAAATCCAACGCCGCAATACAAATCCACCAGACGCCGCGCGCCGCTTGCGCGCAAAAATTCCCGGACGGTTTCAACCAGCTTCGGCAGCAGGAAAAAATTGTTCTGAAAAAACGAGTCCGGCGGCACGTCCCAATTTTCCGGCGGAATCCGCAACACGACCTTGATGCCGCCCTTCGGCGGCGGGTTTTGGCGGACGCGCTGGATTTCCTGATTGAGCGCCGGCTCGGCGATTTTGCATTCCTCGATGTCTTCGACCAGACCGCAGTCCCAACGCACGAAGCCGATGTTCAGTTTTTGCTCCGGTTTGTTCCACTGACTGCGAATCATGATGCGATTGCGGTAACCGTACGGTTGCGGACAGGGAACAACCGGCGCGACGGCCTCGCGCGGAAACTTGCCGACGTGCTCGAATAGATCGGCGATTTGCTTTTGCTTGAGCCGCAACTGCGCCGCGTAATCCACATGCTGATACTGGCAGCCACCGCATTGGCCGAAGTAACGGCACGCGGGTTCGACGCGTTCCGGCGACAGTTGCACAACGCGCAACAGTTTTGCGCGGGCAAAATTCTTTTTCACTTCCCTGACTTCCACTTCAACAATTTCGCCGACCAGCACAAACGGCACGAACACGATGAAGTCGTCCACTGGTGCTGCCGAAGCGACTTTTTCGTCGCGAAGGCGCACGCGCCCGACGCCTTCGCCGCCGAACGCGATGTCGTGAATCGTCAAGGTGAACTGGTCGCCGATTTTGAGGGGCACGCGCCAAGTTAGGAATTCGGGCGGGCGCGAAAAAGTCTTTTCAGCCGGCGGGCTTGCTTTTTTCCGCGATGGCTTCGGAGAAGACGGCGAGCACTTCGGCGCGGGATACGGACCCGACGAGCCGTTTTTCCTCCGGGCTGTTGACCACGGGCACGTTGCGCAGTTCGCTTTCCAGCACGACCGGCAGCGCATCCAGCAACCGCTGGCCGGGCGTGAGGCATTTCGGCGGCGGCCGCATCACGTCGTAGGCGATGACTCCGTCGAAACTCTGGCTGGTGTTCAAAAATTCCTTCAAATCCTGCAAGGCCACGACGCCGATG
>JBEKJN010000157.1:0-6582 GCA_050011235.1 Verrucomicrobiota bacterium
CGACATCCCCCGGCGGGACGAGCAGGCCATTGACCTCATGCTCGATCAATTCGGGGATGCCACCCACGCGGCTGCCCACCCCGACGCATCCATGAAACAAGGCTTCCTGCAGAGACAACCCCAGTCCTTCCTGGAGCGACGGCATGGCGATGATCGAGGCCCGTTGCATCTGGTGCAGGGTTTCCTCATCGCTGAGCCGGCCCAATAAATGAACCCGATCGCTGATGCCAGCCTTGGAAGCGCCGGACCGAATGCGATCGACATCAGCGGGGTCCTCCGGCCGCCCGATGAAACGGAGCTGCCATTCAGGATGCCTGCCGGCGATACGCGCGAAAGCCCCGGCCAGATCGGGCTGGGCTTTGCGGCCACCAATCGTGCCGACGCAAAGCACGACCGGGTCCCGGTCCTGTAGGTTGGGCGGCGGCGCATCGGCGGGAAGCAGCGAGTGGTAGCGCTGGATGATTTTGCGGCGGAACAACGGGAACATGGCCGCCACGCGCCGGCGATCTTGTTGGGAAACACAAACCTCCAGTTTCAACCGCCGGTAAACCATCGAGCGGCTGAAGATGGCAAAAAGTTGATACAGATTTTTCTGCCACAGCGGCCGCGCCGGGTTGCAGCCGCAGTTGAGCCATTCCATCGCGAGATGATTCGTGCTGAGGCACGGGACGCCGAGTTTGGCCAGGTGGACAACGGGACATTGCCAGAACCGGTTGCTCCGCCATTCGTATGTGCCACCGAAATGAAAATGAGCCAGTTGGACTTTTTCCCCGCGAAGGGAGTTTGCCAGTGCCCTGGCCGTGGCGGCAGTTGCGTTCCGGGCGTCCCAGGTCAAATGCCGGCTGACCAGGCCCGCGAGTTCTTTGGGCAGGTCACGAATCTGTCGGTCGCCGGAAACCAGGACAATTTCAAAATGCCGGCGGAGGCCGGGTATCAGTTCGCGGACGAGAACTTCAGTGCCGCCTTGTTGCATCAGCGGATACTCAAGTGCCAGGGTGATTTTCATCCGATTCATGTTATTACCCGGATGCATTTTTTGCCGCGGTTAGCGCGGCCTCGTACGCATCCAAAAAGTTCCCGGCCATGCGTTCCGGAGACAGATACGCGCGAGTTTGGGCCAGGGCCGCCGGCTCGACCAGGCCCTTGCCGAAAAGCGGATGCGCACAGGCGTCTTTGATGGCACGAACAAATCCTTTGAGATCACCCACCGGGAACATGAATCCATTCCGGCCATGAATCAAATAATCAGGAATTCCACCCACCCGACTTGCCACGACTGGCATTCCGGCCACCAAGGCTTCCTTGACTGCGTTCGGGCTTACGTCTGCACGCGTGGGCAGGAGCATCAAGGTGGGCGTTTCCAATTCCTTGGCGATTTCGGCCGGCAGCAGATGGTTTTTGAATTCAACCCGCTGCCAAAGTTCTGCGGAAACGGTCGGGCGCAGGGAATTCACGTAGTCGGGATTCGGCCCGCAAATGACGGTGAGTTTGAAGGGAATTTCGGAGTGCAATTGATCGAGTGCCTTGAGCAGCAAGTCTGTCCCTTTCCGGTAACCCAAAGTGCCAACGGAGATAAACCGAATCGGGCTGACAACCGGGCGGCGTTGCACCTGATGAAAGGCCCAATTGGGGGCGTGTTCAGCCTGACGCACCTGCCGGCAGTGGTACCGTTGCTTGAGATACTCCACCGCAAACGCCGATTCCGTTGTGATGACCGGTGCGCGGGGAAAGCTTCTGCGTTCCAGCAGTTCGGCAAACCTTTCATAAGGGTGAGGGGGGCTGATTTCCTTGTACCAGCTCAACAAGCCCTGGACCGTGGCCACGTAAGGATACCCGAGGCGATGGGCAACCAACACCGCCCCTCTTTCGCTGCCCCACGCATGCACCAGATCTGGTTTTATCCTTTGACAGACCCTTTTGATCAGATACGTGTCCAGCCAAAACAGCGAGAGAAGCCGCAAACTGGCAGGCGCTTTCAGGATGTGAAAAACCGTCCCGTTGCGTTCGAATGAAAAGCTCCGCGCGATCCGCCGGCGCATCAAAATCACATGGACGCGCAGCGCCGGGTTTTTTTCAAATTCGGAAAGCAGCACCATTTGCCAGGTGGCGGGATGTTGCCGGGGCAACAAGCGCAGCGGCTCCGGCAAATCCGGCAGCCATTCCACCGGGAAATCCGAAATCCACGCGACCGTTAAAGGATTTTTAACCATGACAAACTCAGCGACCCAAAAGAATCCGCGCAGCATACGGGTCTCAGCCGATGGCCGAAATCAAAAAAGAAACTGGCTGGGCGCCTGCCATTTTCGCATAGTGACGCAATGAGCGACCATACGCCTGCAACCTTGCTCGGCGCGATCGTTGCCGGAATGCGCCGCTGGCCTTCCTTCCTGTGGCGCCTGGAGGCGTGGTTCAAAGGCGTGCAGTTTGAAGGCACGGTGCTGTTTATGGGACGTCCCTTGATCAGTGTGGCCAAGGGGGCGCGCCTGGTGATTGGGGATGGGGTTCAGGTCAACAGCTCCTTGCGGGTCAATCCGCTGGCATGCCCGCAACCTTCGGTGCTGCGAGCGATGGTGCCCGGAGCACAATTGATTCTGGCGCGGCGGGTTGGTCTGAGCGCCACCGTTATCTGCGCAGGAAGTTCCATTGAGATCGGCGAAGGCACGATTTTCGGTTCCGGGGCGATGGTGATGGACAACGATTTTCACGTGCCATCGGGGGATTCGGACTGGGCTGATGGTTGCGGGCAAACTGCACGACCCATCAAAATCGGGCGGGGTGTCTTCATCGGCGCGCGCGCGATTGTGTTGAAGGGCGTTACGATTGGAGATCGCGCGGTAGTGGGGGCCGGGGCGATCGTCACCAAGGACGTGCCTGCCGGCTGCATCGCCGTCGGGAACCCGGCCCGGATTTTGCCGAAACCGGCCGGGAATGGGCGCCAGCCGCCCGGCCAATAATTTTGGCCTCCATCAAATTCTTCGGCGACCGTTCTTCATTCGCGCATCCAGGCTGGAACAGGGTTTCAAAATGAAATCAAGGTGTTCGTCCGGGTTCGCCGATCAGCTCACGCCTCAGCTTTTGGGCGCAACCATGGTCCCGGCACTCGCAGAACGTTCTTCACTGACGCTGATGCTCCTGACAACAGTCACGACCAGGAAGAAGTAGAGGACGAAAAGTTGACGCACCGTGATGTGAGAGTTTCCAACAACGTGCGCCGGCATGACCAGCAACCATAGCGACGAAACCAAAAGCGCCGCGCCCAGCACTGGCAGTATTCCTTTTGGCCCCGGCCAGGAAAGCGAGCAAAAAATCCGGCGCCCTTTGCCTCGTGTCATTACCGCCACTTGAGTGGTGCGAAAAGCCGCCACCGGCAACGCGGCCAATAGGGCCAAAAACATGAAGGGTCCAAATTGCAGGCCCCGGAGTATCAGCACCTCACGAAGGTAATAATAACCGCTCAGAGCGAGGCTGCCGAAATAACCAAGACTCGCGGTCTTCGAACCGAGGAGTGCTTGCAACGTCTGCGGCAGGACAACCATGCCGGGTTGATCGGCGCGTTCTCCGGCAGTGCGCCTGAATTCTTCGATGGCGATGCGCAATCCGCCCAGTTCGACTGCAACCTGAAGCAAATGCAGGACATGGGCCAGGGCAAATCCGGCCAACGGCAGGACCATCATCAACAACAGCCGGCGGACTGGTGGTTGGACACCCTCAGCCCGCCGCAGCAGCCAGAGCGGCCAAGCCAGCAGCGTCACCACAAAGAACAGGTCAAAGGAAAGCCAGCCTTGCATGAAACCCAGCAGGAAAAAAACCGGCCCATGCCAGCTCCGCAAACCGTCGGGGCTCCAGAATATTCGAATCAGGAGGCTTAACTGAAGCAGCAGGAGTTCGAACGCATAACCCTGGAAATGCAGGCCGGGCAGGTAAAAGACAACCATGGGGAGAACGATACAGGCCGCCACAATCAATCCGGCGCGGTCCGCGCCAAATGCCCGGGCCAAGGTCCTGAAGAAAATCGTCATGGCCAGGAACCCGAGGCTGATGGGCAGCAACCGCCACAACCAGATGTGATTAAACCCGAACAGATGAGCCAAGGCCCCACCCAGCAGATTAGGACCGGGGGGATAATGCGTATAGACCCAGTCGTCAGGATTGGCCTGGTCCGGAGGAAACCCCTGCCGGAATTTGAGCGGTACCAAACCATTGGCATCGAGGTGATCAGCGACTGCTCCATTTGTGGGGAACCGCTTTCCATATCCATAGAGTATTCTTGGCAAACCATGGTGGGATGTCAGCCCGTCTTTGAAATACGCATCGGCGGAACGGATCAAGTCGGCTTCCGAGTGGGAATCGCCCATGCCTGGCGGCGGCAGGCCGTTGCCGACCCGGACCAGATATCCCGCTTGGACCAAAAGCAGAAAAAGAAAAACACAAATTATGAAGCCGCGCGCCACGCTTTTCGGCATCAGAGGTCTTGGGGATGCCTCGGAAAATGCCGCGATGCCGCCCGCGGTTGAAGGGGCCGTTTGCGGACGGCCGTGTTCTTCGTGGGAAGTGGAGTTCATGCTGCGTCCATTTTTTTCCGGTGAGGTTTTACTCTAGGTCGAAGCCAGGTCACGATTGGCTGCCTTGGGTTCCGGGCTTGCCAGGCGCCGTTCCCGTTCAATGGTGCGCATCGGATCCACCCGCGTGAGCCGCAACCGGAGCAGGATATACAACCAGGTGATTGGATCGCGGAACAGGCGGACCTTCTTGCCGGCTTTGAAGGGGCGCGAGCGATAGTTCACGGGCAATTCGACCGGTCGGTAACCCTTCCGGATGAGCTTGATCAGCAGCTCATAATCAAAGTCAAAGCGATTGCATTCAAACTCCAGGCCATAGAGACAATCCCGGCGGAAAACCTTGAACATCGTAAACGGATCCCGAAGACGCTGCCAAAACAGGAGATTGACCAGGGTGGTGAAGAACCAATGTCCGCAGTTAAGCAGGAGGCTTAGCTCGGGCTGGCCGGCAAACGCCCTCATCTTCAGAATGTTTTTCCCCCCGTGCCGTGAACCCAGCACAAATGATTCGCGCCCGGCCAGCAGCGGTTCCAGGAGCGCGTCATAATCCTCCAGGTCATATTCCAAGTCAGCATCTTGAATCAGTATGTAGTTGCCCACAGCCGCCTTGAGTCCCGTCCTTACTGCGTGGCCTTTTCCGCGGGCCTTGTCCTCCAGGATCAATTTCACCCGGGGGTGATTTTGGCATCTCAGCGCCAGTTCGCGGGTTCCGTCGGTGGAATTGCTTTCGACAATGATGATCTCCGTGTCCACTCCAAGGCATTTTTTGCGAAGCACCGCCTCGACCAGGGGCGCAAACGTTGCCGACTCGTTATACGCTGGTATGATTATCGAGAGCAAAGGGCGGGTCGGTGCAGTTGTTTTCCGCGTGAGCGCGGTCATCCCGCTGGCGACAATCCGCCAATGACTTTGCTTTAGCTTGGCAGGCAATAATTTTGCCAGCCCTCTCAGAAAGGCCGTTGCCGGTTGGACCGGGTAGCGTTCGAAATGCTGCCATATGTAATCAAAAGAAAGTATTTTCCATCCTCGCTCAATAATCACCTGATGAAAACCCGTCTTGAAAAGTGCCGTTTGAATGGTCTTGCGATCGAAATAGGTGAGATGTTCCGTTTTAAACTCCATCCATTTTTGTCCCATCAGACGGGCAGACCAGGAATCAAGGGAGGGCGTGTAGACGGCCAAGGCAGCCCCCGGCTTGAGCAGCCGGTGAATCTCCTCAAGAAAGGCGATGGGATTGCGGACGTGCTCGATGACATCGGCAATGACGCACAAATCGAAATGTTCCGAATCCAATCCCGTGTCGGACAGTTGGCCGCAGTAAACCTTTCCACGCTGCAGGCGGCTTCGCGCGGCTTCGCACGCTGCCGAGGAGTATTCCACACCGACGGCTTCCCAGCCGGCCCGTTCGGCCTCAACCAGGAATTCCCCCCTGCCGCAACCAATCTCCAACAAGCGGCCCGGTTCCCGGCCATGATACCGCTGAATCTGATGGAGGTAAAGCCTGGCTGTGGCTTCTTTGAGTTCAGTCGCTGCGCGCCGGTTTTTCTCAGACTCGCTGCCGCAGAAGTAATCCGCCCCATAAATTTTGGCCAACTCTGCGTCATCCGGTTGAGGGTTTAGAAAGACCAAGCCGCAATCGTTGCAGCGAACAACGCGGGAGCCGGAAATGGAAAATAAATAATATACTCTGGCGCTCTCACAGACAAGGCAGCCTTTGGCATACCAAGGTTTACCTCCTGGATCAGCAAGCCCTTGATCGGCACTGGGAGTATCTTGCGGCATTATTGTGGAGCCCTGCATGCTTACAATGATCTCAACCGCTGACCGTGTCCCGGTTCGTTCTCACTTACGTTGCCATTTGCGTGGCACTCGATAAAATGGGTTTCCGAACTCAATCCCACGAACTGAATGCCGGTTCTGGGCTCCGCGCTTTTTGTGATTTTGTGAAAGTGTGTCATGATTCTTTGTTCACCGGCGAGCATGGACATCACAAGCGAACAGCATACGCAGCTTGCCTTGACAG
>JBEKJN010000158.1:0-6512 GCA_050011235.1 Verrucomicrobiota bacterium
GCGACACCGGCCTGACCGGCCGCAAAATTATCGCGGACAGCTACGGCGGCATGGGCCGTCACGGCGGCGGGGCGTTCTCCGGCAAGGACCCGACGAAGGTGGACCGCAGCGCCGCCTACCTGGGCCGCTGGATCGCCAAGAACATCGTGGCCGCGAAACTCGCCGCGAAGTGCGAAGTCCAGTTCGCCTATGCCATCGGCCATCCCGACCCGGTGAGCGTTCACGTGGACACCTTCGGCACCGCGACGGTTTCGGAAAACAAAATCATCCGCGCTGTCAACCGCGTGTTCAGCTTTCAGCCCGCCGACATCATCGAGCAGCTCAACCTGCGCCGCCCGATTTACACCAAGACGACCAATTACGGTCACTTCGGCAAAAGCGACCCCGACCTGACCTGGGAAAAAACCGACAAAATTAACGAACTTAAGCGTGCGTTGAAATAACTCTCAACTCTCAACCAATTATGCCCGCAGTCAAACTTCCTCCTTTGCGCGCCAAAATTGCCAGGGTCAATGGCAACGGCGCGAAACACGATTATTACGTCCGCGATATTTCGCTCGCCGACCTCGGTCGCCGCGAGATTGAAGTGGCCGAACAGGAAATGCCCGGTCTCATGTCCATCCGCGCCCAATACGGGCCGCCAAAACCGTTCAAGGGCGTGCGCATTTCCGGTTCGCTGCACATGACCATTGAGACCGCCGTGCTCATCGAGACGCTCGTGGAACTCGGGGCGTCCGTGCGCTGGGCCAGTTGCAACATTTTTTCGACGCAGGACCAGGCCGCCGCCGCCATCGCCAGGACCGGCGTGCCGGTGTTCGCCTTCAAGGGCGAATCGCTCGAGGAATATTGGGAGTTCACGCTTAACATGCTCACCCATCCGGGTGGCAAAGGCCCGCAGCTGGTCGTGGACGACGGCGGCGACGCCACGTTGCTCCTCCACAAAGGTTATGAAATGGAGCAGGGCGACAATTGGGTCAAGACGCCCAGCGACAATCACGAAGTCACCGTCATCAAAAATCTTTTGAAGAAGTGCGCGAAGGAACGTCCCGGCTGGTTCACGCAGGCCGTCAAGAACTGGAAAGGTGTGAGCGAGGAAACCACCACCGGCGTGCATCGGCTTTACCAGATGCTCGAGGCGAAAAAACTGCTCGTGCCGGCCATCAACGTCAACGACTCCGTCACCAAATCGAAGTTCGACAATCTCTACGGCTGCCGCGAATCACTCGCCGACGGACTCAAGCGCGCGCTCGGCGTGATGATTGCCGGCAAGACCGCCTGCGTTTGTGGTTACGGCGACGTCGGCAAAGGCTGCGCGCATTCGCTGCGCGGGTTTGGCGCGCGCGTCATCGTCACCGAGATTGACCCCATCAACGCGCTGCAAGCCGCGATGGAAGGGTTCAAAGTCACGACCATCGAAGAAACTCTGGGCGAAGCGGACATCTACGTCACCACGACCGGTAACTGCGACATCATCACCCTGGAACACATTTTGAAGATGAAGGACCAGGCCATCGTTTGCAATATCGGCCACTTCGACAACGAGATTCAAGTGGATCGCCTCAACACGCACTCTGGCGTGAAGAAGGTCAACATCAAGCCGCAGGTGGACCGCTACGACCTGCCCGCTGACCGCAGCATTTACCTGCTGGCCGAAGGCCGGCTGGTGAACCTCGGCTGCGCCGAGGGCCATCCGAGTTTTGTCATGTCGAATTCATTCACGAACCAGGTGCTTGCGCAACTGGATTTGTGGAAGAACAAGGACACCTACAAGGTGGGCGTCTATCGTTTGCCCAAGAAACTGGACGAAGAAGTCGCCCGGCTGCACCTCGATAAAATCGGGGTGAAGCTGACGAAGCTCACCAAGAAACAAGCCGACTACCTCGGCGTGCCGCTGGACGGTCCCTACAAACCGGAGCATTATCGGTACTGAGCGAATTCAAATCTCAAAACACGAAGGGCGAACGGGAAACCGTTCGCCTTTTTCATTTCATCCGCTGATAAATGCCAATAAACGCCGGAGCAGCCGGGCCTCATTTTTCTTCGCAAGCTCGTGTTCCCAAATCCGAATCACGGGCCAAGATGCAGGTAATTAACCTGCGACGGTTGCCTTGGCCATCAATTCGTCTTTTGAAGGACGGCCCTTTTTGTGCGGCGCGTCGGAAATGTTCCGATGTTGTGCTTCAACAAAATGCTCATGGATTTTGTGGGCATATTTATTTTGCAGATTGATTTGCTCTCGACGAATAGCGTCAGCTTGTGCGCCCTCAATCATTAGATACTTACCGTTTACCACGCCACGACGCGCAATTTCAGAACAAACAGCATCTGTTATAAGCTCCGCGAGCAAAACCTGACCTTGTGCCGTGTCGCCACCTTTACCGTGTTCATCAAGATAAAGCGCAACGGATGGAGCTTTAGTTGCGATGACAATGATGGAATCGGGTGGGCCGACAAATCTGACCCGCTGTTTTGGCTCTGCTGCCGGGTCAAATTTTACGTCGCGAAAAAGCCCTCCATGTTCTTTCTTGGGCTTTGGTTCATGCGGAGTCGGCGGTTGGCGTTTTGAGATCACTTTGACCATTGCTTCAGCCTTTAAACCGTTAAGCGTGGCGGTGATTACGGCTTCTGCCCCAACTTGGCGTCCTTCCAATTCTATTTTTGCTTCACCAATGCCCGTGAAGTCCTCGCGGGCGTCAATTCTCACCTGGGGAGTCAGCACCGTCACTTCTGGATTGTTCGATTCGATGGTCACCAAACTACCGGCCTCGACTTTTTCTGGGATGTTTGCCCGTAAAATAATAACCGCTGGTTTTCCAGTTTGGATGTAAGCGTATTCAGGAACAAATCCGAAGCCGCTCGGCGGAACAAATTCAAATCGGTTGACATGCTCCTCAATTGATTGAAAATCTTCCGCCGATGGCCAGATTAAAAAATAATTTTTCGACGAGCTATGCAGCGATTCCAACCGCGAACGGAATCGTTTTCAAAGAATCTCCTGTCAGCGATAAAAGACCTGTTCAGCTTGAAAATTCCATTATCCAAGGCGACTCACGCGAGGAACTCAAACGATTTGAGTCCGATTCAGTGGATTTGATTTTCACATCTCCGCCCTATGCCGACAGCCGCAAGCACACTTACGGCGGAATCCATCCTGATCGTTACGTCGAATGGTTTCTGCCTTTTGTGGATGAATTTTTCCGGGTGCTCAAACCTTCCGGCTCATTCGTCCTCAACATTAAGGAAAAAGTCGTTGACGGCGAACGCCACACTTATGTGCTCGATTTGATTGCGAGCATGAAGAAACGTGGCTGGTTATGGACCGAAGAATATATCTGGCACAAGAAGAACTGTTATCCGGGAAAGTGGCCGAACAGGTTTCGTGACGCATGGGAGCGGTGTTTGCATTTTACAAAATCCAGGCATTTCTCAATGTATCAGGAATCGGTCATGGTTCCGATGGGCGACTGGAGACATTCGCGTTTGCGTAATTTGAGCGAGACGGACAAGGTTCGCGATGAATCAAAGGTTAAAAGCGGATTCGGGAAAAAAATCGAAAATTGGATTGGTCGAGACTTGGCATATCCCACAAATGTCCTTCATCTCGCTACTGAATGCGGCAACAAGTCACACAGCGCCGCTTTCCCTGAAGATTTGCCTGCTTGGTTCATTAGGCTGTTCACGAAAAAGGACGATTTGGTGCTGGACCCTTTTCTTGGCTCTGGAACAACCGTGGTCGCATCCGCGCGGCTGCTCAGAAAATTTGTCGGGATTGAAATAAATGCCAACTATTGTGAACTTGCTCGCGAGCAATTGGCAGAACTTGGCCCGGTCCAATCGGAACTAACCCTCAGCAAAAATGGAAAACACTGAATTGGAACATTTGATCGCAAACTGCTTGGAGCGCTTTTACGAAAGCAGGCTCACGGGCTTGGAAAAATTGAGTTTGCGCAAGGTTTTGTCGAAGAAAAACCCGTATCTTTACCGGGCGCTTGGCGTGGAGAAAGCATCGGAAATCGTTGAGCAAATCATGGCGGCCTACATTTCGTCATCAGATGAGACAATTTTTGGGAATTGCTTTTTCGAGCCAATCGCCAAACTGGCGTCAGGCGGAAAAGTTGGAGACGGCGAGGGCGTTGATTTCACAGTGGAGACCAAACAGAAATTTTTGGCCGTCGCAGTCAAATCTGGTCCGAATTGGGGCAACGCTGACCAGCATAAACGTCAAAGCACAAATTTTGACGCGCTCAGAAACCGTCTCTACAAAATCCAGAAGCAATTCGACCCGTTGTGCGGACAAGCATACGGAACGCAATCAAGCGAGCCGACAGACAATTCACGGTTCCGGCGGCGGTCAGGGCAAGCATTTTGGGAAGAAATCACAGGCGACCCGGATTTCTACCTCAAGCTGATTCGTTTGATGAAAGATGTTCCAGCGAAGAACAAGCCCAAATTCCGAGCAATGTGGGATCACGCCGTCAATCGGTTCACTGCCGAATTCATTGCGGATTTTTGTGACCCAGCCGGAGCGATTGACTGGGATAAACTCGTAGCTTACTCAAGCGGAAAGAAAGTTGCGGCTCAAAAGACGCCCGCGAAACGCCGCTGACGTTGAACTACCAGCAACCAGCCAAACTTGCGCTGGCATTCGTTTAGAAATCCCACGAGGTCGGCACGCCGGCATAAGGTCGCGAATTGTCTGAACTGTTCGAGATTATTCCGCAGTGTGGTCGCCGAACTTTCTATCGTGCAAAGCAGCATGTCGCGAAAATCGAACTCGCTGACGTTCGTCAAAGGACCTTCGGCTGAATATTTTTGAAACGCCTCTGATGTTTCGAGTGACTTAACGAACCTTCGTGCTCGTATTCGCATTTCGCCGCTCACCTTCTCCAAACCGGGCTTTCTAAATAGTCGTTGCTTGCCTGTTAGTATTCCAGAGGTCTTCTCCGCTAATTCGAGTCCCTTGGCAGTGAGCAAAAAGCCGCCCGCCGTACTGCCATGCAGCAAACCCTTGTCACGACAGTCCAGCCATCGCTTGTTCACGACTGTTGAATCAGGCCATTCTGAATACCCGCGAAGTTGAAATCGCTCGGGAAATAGTTTGAAACATGCTGCGACGATGTCCTCTGCGTTTATTTCGCCACCATGCTGTGACAGAAAAAAAACGGCGTATGTGACCAAATCGTTGAGCGCGATTCGGCTGTAAATATCTGGCGGAAACTTCGGAATTTGTATCTCTTTTGCAATCATCGTGCGTTTGCCGTTAGCCAGTTAATCTTAATTTCCTTTTCCAGCGCCTTGAATTCGGTGTCGGCGGTGACGAGTTCAGCCTTTTTGCTTTTGGCGAGCGCGGCGGCGAAGGCGTCGGCCAGTCCCAAACCGTGTTCGTTCTTTAATTGCGCTGCGGCTTCGGCCAGTTCGCGGTCAACCACCGCGGCTTCCAAAGGCGTGGTGCGTTCAAACTGGCGCGCGGTGTCGAGGCCGGCCTTGCCCTGTTTGCGTTCCATCTTGTAAAGCACCTCGGCCCAGTTGACGGCGCTGATGAAGACCGGTCGGTCGGCTTCGGAAGCTTTGTGGAACAGTTCCCGCATTTTTTCCATGCCCGGTTCGCCAAAGAACATGGCCAGCAACGCCGAGGCGTCCAAAACTGTGGCTTTCACTTGTTCTCCTTTTCGCGCTCGGCCCGGCGTTCCTCCAAATGCTCCTGCACCACGGATTTCTCGCCGGGTTTCAATTTGAAGATGCCACAGAAGGAATCAATGTATTCGCGGGTGACGGGCTGGAAGATGATGCGGTCGCCTTCCTCCACGAAATTGACCCGCGTGCCGGGCTTGATGCCAAACCGGCGGCGGATGCGCGAGGGAACGACCAACTGGCCTTTGGATGTTACGTAGGCGGTATTCATAGTTTTTCTGTCATTCTTGAAAAAGAATGACATAACCAATAAAGTAAGTCAATAAAAAAATGTAAGACTTATTCACAATGCCTTTTCGCGCTTAAATCAGTGGTTTGACCCGGTTGATTTGGCCGATTCACCAAGGCGGTTCGCATTGCCGTAATTTGCCGGAAGCTCCAATCATTTTTCCGCAACTTGATTCCGGAGGTGATGACATGATGAGGTAGGGTTACACCCCATAGAAAAGTCCCGCCCGCCGCGTAGCCTTTTCCATAAAGCAGAGGCGAGATTCATTTGCTGAAACAGCCCCGATAAAAACAAATATGAAATTGTCCTTAAAATCGCATCACCTCAAACGCTACAAGGATATCGCGTTGCTTTTTTGGAAATACGGCACCACCGATTTGGCCAGGGAATTTGCCAGTGAGGCCGCTGGCGATGAAAAAACACCTTTGGCCGCCAAACCCGGCCAGCCCGCGCCGGAAGAATTGGCCGATGATTTGGAAAAAATGGGGCCGACCTTCATCAAATTCGGCCAATTGCTTTCCAGCCGCGCCGACCTTTTGCCGGAATCCTATTTGAAGGCGCTCGCGCGTTTGCAGGACAAGGTCAAACCGTT
>JBEKJN010000159.1:0-6510 GCA_050011235.1 Verrucomicrobiota bacterium
GGCGGATTTCGCCGCGCAGAAAATTCGCCGCCGTCAACCGCGCGGTTTGGTAAAGCCAGCCGGATAGGACGGTTCGTTTGGACAGGCTCCGCGCCTTCCTTGCCAGAATAATGAATACCGCCTGAGTGATTTCCTCAGCCGCGTGGGGGTTGCCGACACGGCGCAGCGCGGTGGAATAGACGAGGTTGACATACCGTTCGACAAGCGCGGTGAACGCGGTTTCGGAATTGTGCCGCGCGTATTGCGCCAGCAATTCGATGTCGTCCATCTCCGGCATTTACCTATGAATGTCCGCCGAAACGGGAAAAGGAACAGATTATTTTTTGGGTCGGCGAACCTCCGGAAAAGCCGGAGTTGAGATGGGGAGCACACGCGCCCCGCGTGCTGTTTTCCGCGCCCTCGCGGAAGACATCAAACACATCGTAAAAGTGCGCAGACGCGGGCCTGACCATACGCCAAAAAAGCTGGACGCGAGGCGCGTCCAGTCACACCCGATGGCGGGTGTGCTCCCCCACTCGGGTTTTCGGACTTACTCAAAATCCATCTCGTAGCTGTGGACGTTGCCGGTGAACTTGCTGCTGACCTTGCAGTTCGATTTGTTGATGACCGCCTGCATCGGTTTGTTCTCCGTGAGCACCTCGGCGGTGAAGCCGCGGATGCCGTTGCGGCGCGCGATGCGCATCAGGTGTTTCAGCAGGAAGGTCCCGATGCCGTGGTTCTGCCACTTGTCGCCCACGACGAACGCTACTTCCGCGAGGTTGGTCTTGTGGTCCAGATAATAACTGCCCACCGCAACGATCTCCTCGCCGTGCGCCTCGGGCAGCGTGCCGACGATGGTCACATCGTTGCGATGATCAATGTAAACGAAATCCTGAATCTGATGCCGCGACACCCGTTTTTGATGGCTCATGAAACGATAATAAATCGTCGCTTCGGACAGCTTGTAGAACAGATCGCGCATCCGCGGCTCGTCGGTCGGGTGAATCGCGCGGAAATTCATCTGCGTGCCGTCGTTGAGCAGGTAGGTCGTGCGCAGTTCCTTCGGCCCGACAAGAATTTTGCCTTCCTTGTCGGCCATTTCGGCGGAGAGGTATTTGGCATTGATGGCCTCGCGGAGCAAATCGGCGCGGAATTTCGGGTGTGCGATGGTGATGAGCGCCAGGGCGCGTTCCTGAATGCTTTTGCCGTGCAGATACGCCACGCCGTATTCGGTCACGACGTAATGCACGCCCGCGCGGGTCGTCACCACGCCCGCGCCCGGGCTGAGATACGTCATAATCCGCGAGATGGAGCCGCCTTTGGCCGTTGACGGCAGGGCGATGATGGCCTTGCCGCCGCGCGATTTGGACGCGCCGCGGTTGAAATCCACCTGGCCGCCGACGCCGGAGAAAAACTTGGAGCCGATGGAATCGGCGCACACCTGGCCGGTAAGGTCTATCTCCAGCGCGGTGTTGACCGCGATCATTTTGTTTTGCTGGCGGATGATGAACGGGTCGTTGACATATTCCGTGGGGTGAAACGAGAAGAGCGGATTGTTGTCCACGTAATCGTAAATTTTTTTGGTGCCGAGGCAGAAGCTGGCCACGATTTTGCCGCGGTCTATGGACTTGCGGTTTCCGGTGATGGCGCCGCACTCGATGAGTTCGATGATGTTGTCGGTGACCATCTCGGTGTGAACGCCAAGGTCTTTTTTGCTCTTGAGAAAGCCGAACATCGCCTGCGGAATGCGGCCGATGCCGAACTCGATGGTGGAACCGTCTTCCACGAGGGCGGCAATGTATTCGGCAATTTGCCGGGTCGTCTCGGTCACTTCCGCCGGCGGCACTTCCAGGATCGGCGCTTCGGACGGAACCAGCACGTCAATGTCGTTCACGTGAATGAAGCAATCGCCCAGTGTGCGCGGCATTTTCGGGTTGACCTGCGCGATGACCAGCGAGGCGTTTTCAGTGGCGCTGCGGACGATGTCCACGGACACGCCAAAACTGCACATGCCGTATTGGTCCGGCGGCGTGACTTGAATGAGCGCCACATCGAGCGGCAACTGGCCGCTGTTGAACAGGCGCGGAATGTCGGAAAGGAACACCGGCGTGTAGTCGCCAAGACCTTCCTGGATGATGTCACGCACGTTTTCGGCGATGAAAAAACTGTTCACGCGGAAATACTGCGCGAGTTCCCGGTGCGCATACGGCGCTTCGCCGAAGGTAAGCAGGTGGACGATTTCGGTGTCCGGCAATTCGGCGGCGCGTTTGCTGAGCGCGCTCACCAGTTCGAGCGGCTCGCCGACGCCCGTGCCGATGAAGATGCGCTGGCCGGGCCGGATTTTCCTCACCGCTTCCATTGCCGTGAGCAGTTGCGACTTGCAGGTCTCCTGCCAGTTCGGGTCGTAGGTAATTGCCTTTTCTTGCATACTTCAAAATCGGATGAAACCATGAAACAACACAAAACCAGTTGCCGACGTGAGCGGAACCAGCCGGCGAATGACTAATAACGAAGCCCTGATGACTAAAGAATGACGAAACCCGAATGACAAAACCAGTTCCGCGGCATTCGGTTTTTCAGAATTCGTCATTGGGATTTCTTTAGTCATTCGGATTTAGGATTTAGTCATTTTCTCGTGTGTTTCTTGGTTCTTCATTTGGTCACGCTGGAAAGGGTCATGCGGGCGTCGGCCACGTAAGCCTGCACGCCAACCGGCCCGACGATGAATGGATTGATGTCCAACTCCAGGATTTCCGAATAATCCGTGGCGAGCTGGCTGATGCGTTGCAGCGCGCCGGCGATGGCGTCCAAATCCACCGGCGCCTGGCCGCGCGCGCCCTGGAGCAACGCATAGGAACGCGTGCCCTTCAACATTTGCATCGCTTCCTCCGCCGTGATGGGCGCGAGGTGGAACGTCACGTCCTTCATCACCTCGACAAAAATGCCGCCAAGGCCGAACATCAGCATTGGCCCGAACTGCGGGTCGCGCGTCATGCCCAGAATCACTTCGCGTCCGCGCTGCCCCATTTTCTCGACGTAAGCGCCGCGCAGATGCGCGTTGGGGGCGCGCTTCTGAATGCGCAGCATCATCAAATCAAACGCGTCGCGCACCTGCTCGGCGTTGGCCAGGTTGATGCGCACGCCGCCGAAATCGGATTTGTGAATGATGTCCGGCGACGAAATTTTCAACACGACCGGATAGCCGAGGCGCTCGGCGATTTCCACCGATTCGTCGCCGGTCCGGGCCAGTTGGCCGCCAAGAATATTGAAATCATAGGCGCGCAAAATTTCCTTCGCTTCGACTTCGCCCACCTGTGTCGTGCCGCCGCGCGTCAGCAGGTTGATGATGCGGTCCACGCGCCGGCGGTTGACCGGAAAGCGCGTGACGACGCGGGCCGGCCGGCGCTTCCACGCTGCATAATCGCACATTGCCCGGAGCGCCGTCACCGCGCGGTCCGGCGAGGGATAGTTCGGAATGCCCACGGCCATGAGTTTTTCCTTGGCGGCGGCGACTTCCGTGCCGCCCATGAACGACGCCAACACCGGCTTTTTGCCCTTGTGCGCCGCGGCGAGTTTCTCCGCCAGCTCCAGCGGGCGCGTCATGTTCTGCGGCGTCACGACCACGACGATCGCGTCAGTCTGCTCATCTTCCTGCAAAACTTCAAACGCCCTGGTGTAGCGGTCGGGATCGGCGTCGCCAATTACGTCAATCGGATTGCCAAACGCCGCCGACGCCGGCAGGAAGGCGCGAAGCTTGACGTCGGTGGCCGGCGTCGGTGAAACCATTTTCAAACCCGACAACTCGGCCGCGTCCGCCGCCATGATGCCGGGACCGCCGGCATTGGTGATGATGGCCACGCGCTCTCCATTGGGAAGCGGCTGCATGGCGAACGCCATTGAATAATCGAAGAGCGCTTCAAAATTCTCCGCGCGAATGACGCCCGCGCGCTTGAAGGCCGCGCCGTAGGCGATGTCCGCGCCCGCCAGACTGCCCGTATGGGACGACGCGGCCTTCGCGCCCGCCCGCGTGATGCCGACTTTCAGAATCACGACCGGCTTGATGGAAGCGGCTTGTTCCGCGATGCGCAAAAACTTGTTGCCTTCCTCAATGCTTTCCAAATAACCGGCGATGACATTTGTCTCTTTGTCTTCAGCAAGCACTTGGATGAAATCCACTTCGTTGAGGTCGGCCTTGTTGCCGAAGCTGATGACCTTGTTCAGACCAAGCTTCTGGCTGGCTGCCCAGTCGAGAATGGCCCCGCACAACGCGCCGGATTGCGAGATGAAGGAAATTTTTCCGGGCGGCGGTGCGGACGGCCCGAACGAGGCGTTCATGTGATGGTCGGCGTTGAGCACGCCCAGACAATTCGGGCCAACCATCCGCACGCCGCTCTGCCGGCAGATGGCAACGAGTTCCTCTTCGGCCTTTGCGCCCTCGGCGCCGACTTCGCGGAAGCCGGCGGTGATGACGATGACCGATTTGGCGCCGGCGTTAATCGAGCTTTGGAGGGCGTCCTTCACATGTTTGCCCGCCACCGCGATGATGCCGAGGTCAACTTGCCCCTGATAATCGGCGAGCGACTTGTAGCATTTGAGGCCGAGGATTTCACTGGCTTCCGGGTTGACGGGAACAATCGTCCCTTTGAACCCGCCGTTCACGAGATTGGCCAGCAGGGCGTAACCCACCTTGCCGGGGTTCCGCGAAGCGCCAATGACGGCCACGCCCTTGGGATATAAAAGCGTCTCCAACATAACAATTTTCGTCACATAGAAAGTCCCCGTTTTTCAGGCGGAGCACTCGCCAAATGTTGTTAAAGGCTTTCCGTTTTTTGTAAAGCTGATTCGGACATCAACCAACATCAACTGCGGATTTCGCTGATGGACGCAGATTCAGAAGGCCGGGCCAAATTTGCGGCGGGTTGGTGTGCGCGGCGGGCAAGTGGGGCAAAGACCTATCAATGAATTTGAGTCAAACTCGCATCCGGCGGAAGATTCTTTTTGAGCCGGTCAAAGTGCGTTTCCTGCCGCGCGAACGAGACGCACGCCCGCACGTAAACGCTGAACTGCATCATCTGAAAGCCGTCAGGCGCAGGCGCAATGCGATGTCGCGCGTGCCCTTGCCTTGTTCAGTGCACGAGCAATTGCGCCCGGTAATCGGTGGGGGACTGGCCGAGGAGTTTCTTGAACACGCGGTTGAAATGCGTCAGCGACTGGAAGCCGACTTCAAACGCGATTTCGCTCACGCGCAAATTGGGGTTCAGCAGCAGGTTTTTCGATTTTTCGATGCGCACCCGCGCAACGTAATCGGTGAAGTTGATGCCCGCGATCTTCTTGAACATTTTGCAGAAGTAAAACGTGCTCATGTTGACCGCCCTGGCCACCTGGTTGAGCGAAAGTTCCTCGGCCTGGTGCTCGTGGATGTATTCCCGGGCGCGCTTGATGACCGGCGGCTCGGCGTTTTCCTGCTGGATGAAAACCTGATTGCTCAATATGGCGAGGTGCTGGGCAAAAATGGTCAACAATTTGACCGCGGCTTCGTACTGTTTTGGGGAGACAACCTTGCCGGCAAAATAGGCCTTGTGGAGGGTCTCGCGGTTTACTTCCAATCCCCACTTTTCCGCCAGTTTTACCGTCCGCTCAAACTGGGCCTCGGTCGGTTTTTTCCGGAACAGTTGCCCGGTCTGGAGAAAGCCGATCAACCGGTCGCTCAACCGCACCGGCACGGCCGTGTCGCAAAGTCCGATGGCGCAGGCAACCGTCTGCGGTTCGCTCGCCGCCTTGGCGCAAAGCCGTTCCTGCACCTGCAAACACGCGGCGCAAGCGCGGCTCTTCTGCGACAGCAACGCGCAGAACGGGTTTTCATTCCGCTTGCCGTGGTGCGGCAACTGCCAGGTTTCCACCGGCTGCAACGCCACCGGCAACCCGGTCATGTCGCTGAAGGCGCGTTCGTATTCCCGGTAAACCCGGGAACCGACCAGCGCGTCCACCAGCGCGCGATTGCCGGTTCCATTGCCGTTGCCGTTCGGGGCGGCCAGAGTGTTCGACCGAAGGTGGACCGCGTCAGAGGGGTTGTCGGTATCTGCCTTCGCAAATATTGTTTGCATGGCAGCAAATTAAACGAACAAATAAAAATTGTCGAGTTTTTTCGCTTGGCAAATATTGCTTAGATGATAGCAAAACAAGTGAATAGCAGTTGCCGTCATTGAGGCTCCGCTTGATTGCAATATGGGGCAAATGACCAGGCATATGGGAGAATCTTTTATATGCCGTGCGAGTGGTGGCCGGCATCGGGGGAGCCGTTGAGATATTGGTTGGGCGTGAATGACGATTGACCCATCTTGGCGGGCACTCTTGGCTTCAGCCGGCCCCGTTTTTTGGTTTTTAATGAAGCTTTGATAAAAACAGCATTGCCTTTCGGGCTGGCGGCGGGCAAAATCATTTGCTTCAGAGTCGGGGCGTAGCGTAGCCTGGTAGCGCGCTTGTTTCGGGTACAAGAGGTCGTGAGTTCGAATCTCACCGCCCCGACCACTC
>JBEKJN010000160.1:0-6495 GCA_050011235.1 Verrucomicrobiota bacterium
CAAAACACCCCCAAAACATTCCGGGTGCTTTAGAGGCCGACAAGCACGAAATGATTCGCAGCGCCCGAGCGGACTTGATAAGAGAAGGAATACGCCCAACATCGGCTGAGGTGGCGCGTCATGTGAAATATATTCATGGAGAAACCGTTACAGCCGATGAAGTGGTGGGCAGCGAGCAACAGGTGAAATTTCCAAAACGATTGAGGCATCGGGGCAAGGGGAAGGTGCTGGCGACGATTTACAAGCGCCCGAAGGGCTACTGCCTTTACTGGCGAGCGCGAGTGGACGGGAAGCCAAAGAGCCGGATGAAGGATTTCAAATCCTACGCCGAGGCCAAACGCGAAGGCGACAAGGTTGTGGCGGACTTGGCCAAAGGCCGGGCGACCGGGCTGTCGCCGGGGCAGGCTGCTGACGCGCAGAACGCGCTTGAGGAGTTGCAGCGGTTCTACCAGACGACCGGCAAGCGCGTCTCAATGCGGTTCGCAGTTGGCGCGTATTGCGAGGCTGCCCGGAAGCTGGGCGGTCGGACACTGGCCGATGCGGTGGATGGCTTCCTGTCCACCGTGGCCACTGTCAAGCGGGTTGACTTAGCCGCAGCCGTCGAGCAGTTCGTCGAGAGCCGGAAGTCAAAGACCTTGGCGAAGGATGGCAAGCGCCCGCAATTGTCACCCGGCTGGCATTACATCGTCGCCATGTGGACGCGCGAGTTTGCGAAGGCGTTCCCCGGCCACGCGGTCTGCGACCTCACCAAAGAACACCTCACCGCCTACGTCAACGGACACGGCGAGGTTTCGGCCCGGACACGGAACGGCAGGAGAACCGTGGTGAAGATGTTCTTGAAGTGGTGCGTCGGGCGCGACTACCTGCCCGCATCGCATCGCCTGTTTGAAGCCGACAGCATGGCGAAGGAGGACCAGGATTCCGGCGAGGTGGAGTTCTACACGGCCAAAGAATTGCGCATGATGCTCGATTGCGCCAGCCAGCGGGCCGAGTTCCGCAGCCTGCTCCCGGTCATCGCGCTCGGCGGGTTGGCCGGGCTGCGGTTGCAGGAGATTGCGCGTCTGACATGGGCGGACGTGTTCCGCATCAAGGGGCACGTCGAAATTACAGCGGGCAAGAGCAAGACACGCTCGCGCCGCCTCGTCGAGATTTGTCCCGCGCTAGCCGCGTGGCTCCAACCTTTTTGCGGCTGTGAAGGTGGCGTTTGGGCTGGCACGCTGGACAGTTTCCACGACCTGTTCGGCGAGTTGCGCGACGAGTTGGGAATACCGGCGCGGCGCAACGGACTGCGTCACGCCTTTTGCACCTATCACTTTGCGTTGAACGCCAACGAAAACCAGACCGCGCAACAAGCAGGAAATTCGCCCGCAATGATTCACGCGCACTACAAAGGGCTGGCCACGAAAGCCGAGGCAAAGAAATGGTTCGCCGTGCGCCCGCCGAAGTCCAAGAACATCGTCCAACTGCGCGCCAAGACCACCACGATATGAGAGCGAAACTTAAACGCGGCAGTGGTGGGCGCAAGAAGTTCAGCGCGGCCAAGCTTGCCGGGCCAGAGAACAGCGTTGATAGGAACATTGACCTCTTGGCGGCCGGGGACTGCGCCGCAAATCCGCAACTGGCGAAAGCTTTCAAGGTCGTCGCTCTTTGGGAAAAATTCCATTCTCCCCGTTGGCCGAACAAGAAAGCGGCTCGGTCGCTCGAAGGCCGGCTGTTGAGGCTTTTGCGCGAGTCCCTCTCGCGCATAGAACCGCAGATGCGAAAGGGGATTTTCAACGCGCTGGCTTGCCTCGACCCTGAACCGTTCAAGTCAATCGCCACTGCCATCGAAGTCACAAGGCGAGTGAACGAATCCGGCGCGTTTCAAACTCAACTGGTCAGGGCTGCTCTTTTGGGACAGGAGAAGTTTGGCATCGAGACAGACGCCACAGGTTGCCTTCGCCTGCCCGTGACGTTGAAGGAGTTCGCAGACGAGTATGCTGCCCGGTTCGGAGGCAGCGTGAACCGTGACTTCCTCCGCCGTGAGTGCCAGAAAAGATTGGGTTGGCAATTCAAACCCGACAAAACAGGGCGTCCGAAAACTCCGACAATTGTTCCCTGACTGAGTTCGTTGTTTCACGTTCAGCGCGACGTAAATTTGGTCGCGTATGACGAAACCGATTCAATTAAGCGCGCCTCGTCCGAATGAGGCAGATTTCATCACCGAGGACGAACTGGTCGAGCGGCTGAAAATCTCACGAGGCACGACCCATGTGCCAGGTGCAGCCGAACACTTCTCGGAATCGAGGCGTGTCGAGTTGACCGGCGCGGATGGCTCGCCGCTCGCGGCAGGCGTCACGCTCTACCTACCACAAAAAGAAAGCGCCGCTGTCGAGAGCAGCGTGGAAACTGTCCCCGCTCTGACGGAAGGAGGCGAAAGTGAACGCGATTGAACTGCGACCGCAGCGCGGCAAGCAGGAACGGTTCTTGGCTTCGCGGGCCGACGTTGCGATTTACGGCGGCGCTGTTCAGGCGAACGGTGCCGCAGATTCGGTTGCAGGGCGGTCTGTGGGATACGAGCGAGCAAGTTTACCGGCTGCTCGGCGCGGTAGCGAACCAGTCCTCGCTCGAATGGAGATTCCGTTCGGGGGCACGGCTGAAAATGTCCGGCTTGGAGCACGAGTCGGACGTGTACGGCTGGCAGGGCGCGCAGGTGCCCCTGATTATGTTCGACGAGCTGACGCAGTTCACCGCGACGCAGTTCAGGTATCTGCTTTCACGCTGCCGCTCCATGTCAGGCGTCCGTGGCTATGTCCGCGCGACGTGCAACCCCGACAGCAAACCAAAACAAACGCCATCAAGTGAGGCGGGCTTCATTGACGAAAAGCAATTGCTGGCACGGTTGCCCGTGAGCCGTCGCACGTTGTTCAATTGGCGCACGTCCGGTAAAATCCCCTGCGTGCGGCTGGGCGGGCGTCGCATCCTGTTTCACTGGCCGAGTGTCGAGGCCGCGCTTTTACGTCACCAGCGCGGCGGGCAGTCGTGACATTGCGCGATTGGTCAAGCGTCAGAAGTCGTTTGCCACACCTGCCGTAGCCGTGCTAGATTTACAACGTTATGCAAGTTACAGTGGAAATGCCCGATCAAGTCGCCCGTCAGTGGGGAGAAACCCCGGACACGGTTGGCCGTCACGTCATGGAAGACGCGGCGATTGAAGGTTATCGCGCCGGACGCCTCACGCAGCGGCAAGTGGGCGCGATGCTGGGACTGGATTACTGGCAGACGGAAGCCTTCCTGAGTGAACGCGCTGTCCCGCTAAATTATTCCGCCACCGATCTCGCCGCTGACAACGCCACGCTGGAAAAAATTCTCTCCCGCTCGTGAGCGTCGTCGTCTCTGACACTTCGCCGTTGCACTACCTGATTTTGTGCGGGGCGGAAAGCATCCTGCCCAGCCTGTTCCGCCAAGTTGTGATTCCGCCCACCGTCTTCCGCGAACTTCAACAGCCGAACACGCCGCCGCCCGTGCGCCAGTGGGCGGCCTCGTTGCCGGCGTTCAGTCGCCCAAGACGATGAACCTCACGCTGGACGTGGACGCGGGCGAATTGGAAGCCATCTGTCTCGCGCAGGAAATCCATGCCGACGCCGTTTTGATGGACGACCGCGCTGGGCGCAATGCGGCGATTCATTGCGGCCTCGCGGTGGTTGGCACCATTGGCTTGCTGGAACAGGCGGCGGCGCGGGGACTGATTGAATTGCCGCAAGCAATGGAACGGCTTCGCCAGACGAACGCCCGGCTCGACGCTGAATTGATTCACGCCGCGCTTGAACGGGACAAAGCCCGGAAGCAAGCGCGGTAGCCGCCCGGCGCGGATTTGGAATGGCTCGCCGTGCACCGCAAATGACCTGTGGCGGGCGTTTGACTGGCCGGGTGGTGTTGCGTGACACAGATTTGACACAGAATCAAGCCATGACACAATTCTGACACAGGCCAAAACCATGACACAGCCCGACACGGTTTTATCTACTGCTAGTTGCCCACAGATTCGAAATAATGCATGCAATCACTGGTGTATTGACGTAGGCTCACTTGCAGGTAAGTATTGAGAAAGGCAATTATAAGCAATGATGAAAACACCCTGTTTGCAGGTTCGAATCCCTCAGCGCCCACCAGTCTTCGCTCTCCGCTGCGCTCCGAGCGAAGACTGCCGCGCCGTAGCACAAAGTTGCGAAGGCGGGCCATAGAGAAAAGGCTTGGAGTAAGCGCTCTGAGCTACGACCCGGCAAGCCAGCCTACCTTTCCTCAACCAACGTTCCGTCCTGGCGCAATTTCATCCGTCGCCCGCGCCATTCGACCGTGCTGCCCGCAAAGGCGCCAAGCCAGATTGCCACCTGGAGCAAATCCTTTACCGGCACCAGCCAGAATGGTGAGACCAGATTTTTTTCCGGAGTGAAGCGGCGTTGCAGATTTTGCGCGAGAACGATTCGGATCAAAAGCAACGCGATGGCAATCATGACTCCACAAGGTATTCTGAGCGCGATTTCGGAGGCCTGGAAGGAACCAAAGTCTGTACTTCGGACGGTTGTCGCCGACAATCTCGTTAATTCCGACGCCAACCACAGCAACGGCCAGAAGGTGGCGTTGGAGAGGATGCTGAAAAAATAGGGCAAAGCCTGGCAAACGCGGATGGTACGCGCCCAGCGGAGCTGATGCTTCCAGACTTCGCTCCAATTCATCGGCGCGTCCCAGCATTCCACAACGACCGGGCAAAGCGCGATGCGATGGCCGTTTTTTGCGATGCGATGGCCGAGTTGATAGTCGTCCGCCAGACAATCGGCCAGCGCGCTGAAACCGCCGGTTTCTTCGAGTAATTTGCGTCGCGTGAGCATTACCGCGCCAAGTGCGAAGTCGAGCGGCTTGAGGCTGGCAGCCTGCAACACCTGGCTCCAGAAATCGGCGTTGATGGCGATGGCTTCCCACCACATGGCGGTCGTCGCCGGATTCGCGAGCCGGTAAAAACAGTTGACGAGGCCGATTTTCGGATCGCGCAGCGGCGCGACGAGGTTGGCGAGAAAATCCGGCGGTACGCGCACATCGGCGTCACTGACCAAAATCAAATCGTGCTTTGCGAGTTTTTCAAGCTGAACGAGCTTGGCGATTTTGGCGTTCGCGCCGGTCAGCCGGTCACAAACAACGAGTTGCGCGTCGTGTCCTGGATTTTCTGCGATGAGTTCACGGACGATTTTGCAAACCGGGTCGTTTGCCTCGGCGACGCCGAAGAGGATTTGCGTCCGACCGGTGTAATTTTGGTTGAACCAGCTTTGGAGGGATTCGGCGGTGGTTTCGTCGTCGCCTTTGAGTGGTTTGAGCAGGGTGATGGCGGGCGAAAAAGAAAAATCTTCAGTGCGCCGGTGCAGGGGAAATCGCCGCGCGGCGAACCATTGCCAGAGCCCGAGCGCAAGGCTCAACCATGCGAGAACGGCGAGAATTGCATTGGCAAAATTCACCGGGGAGAAATCAAAAATCAGGCGGGGGCGCCAGACGTTTTGGTTTCGGAATGCTCGTCGAGCACGAGCACGCCGTGCGGCGGGAGGTCGTAGTTGCCGGAGAAAGTGTTGCCGGTGAGGTAATCGTGCATCGGCTTGTAAAACTGGATGCGGACGGGCGAATTTTGATGATTGAGCAGGAAATAAACCCGCGTGCCTTCCTTTTCGCGCATGCTGACTTCGACGTTTTCGGGGACTTTGAGCAGGGGTTGCAGCCCGCACATCTGGCGCAGCCAGACGATAAAGTCGTGGTAGAAGTGCTGGTGACTCATCGTGCCAATGTAAATCGCCTTGCCGAGGCCGAAGTTGTTCATGGTGATGGCGGGGCGCCCGGCGTAAAAATCCTTCGCATAAGTCGCCAGAATCTGGCAGCCCTTCGGCTCGATGATATCGCACCAGAGCCGCGCGGGATGCAGATGACTCGTCTGGAACGCGCCCTTGAAGGTGAGATGATTTTCCTCACCGGGCGGAATGGGATCGAATTCAAACACTTCCAGCCCGAACAGGTCGGTCATGTCGTTGGGATAACCGGTGTCAGGCGCGATGCTGTATTGGTCCACCAAGCCGGTGTTGAACGTGCCGACCAGCGTGCCGCCGTTCTGGACGTAAAGTTTGAGCCGGTCGGCCTCGCCGGCAGACAGCAAATGCAACGACGGGGCGATGACCAGCTTGTATTGCGACAAATCCTCCGTCGGGCGCGCGAAATCCACGGGAATGTTCCGGTCGTGCAGCGCGTTGTAAAAGAGCTGGATGTGCTCGCGCAGGTTGAAGAATTTGTTCGGCTGCATGGGCAGTTGCAGCGCCCAGTCGTTGTCGTGGGTGTAAAGGATGCAGGTCTGGGACACAACCTTCGTGTCCTTGATGGCGGGCGCGAGCAATTTGAGTTCCTCGCCAATCTGGCTGATTTCCTGGTAAACGCGCGTGTTGCCATTGAGATGATGCGGCAGCACGGCGCCGAAAAATTTTTCAT
>JBEKJN010000161.1:0-6488 GCA_050011235.1 Verrucomicrobiota bacterium
CAGGTAACACATGCCCTCCCGATACAGGGCCTGTGCGACGTGGTTGGGCGGCGCGGAACCGTTTTTGATGACCTGATCGTAGGACTTGATTGCCGAATCGAGGTTGCCTTCGACCTCTTCGGCGTAGAGACCTTGTTGCAGCAATTCGCTGGTTGTAGCCGCGAACGCTGTGTTGCACGTGGTTGCCATTGCTGCAAGCAGCAGGCCCAGTATGATGGTTCTAAATGTTTTCATAGATTGTGGTAAGTATGATTTTGGAGATGGTGGTTCTCAGGCGTCCCGGGATTGGCGGGGAAAAAACATCTGCGGCTGCAGATACGGCCTGCCTCCCAGGCAGATAATTCCTCCATGCGCAACCGACGCAGGAGCGCGCGATTGGCGGTCGTCACCGGCACCCGCAAGGATGGCGCGGTGCTGGTGTTGAAACGCAAAATTCTCGAAACGGCTGCTTCGGCAATTTCAATTTCGGCATTCATAAATTGATTTCTTTCGGAAAACAAGTTGGCAAATGCTCTATTCATCGGCGTTCACAGTAAGGAATCATTGTTACCGTTTTGCTACCGCCTCGTCCTTTTACAAACAAATTTTTTTGCCTGCCATGGACGGATATTGTGCCGGTACCCGCAAGAATCGCTCGAGCAGTGTTGGTGGGCGGTGCAACGAACTGCGGCCAGCCACAGTTTTTCGGGTCGAGCAATTGACCGGCCATAACGCGGATTATGCAGGAAAGAGCGCGCTGGCCGAAGGGGAATAATTTCTCATCTGGAAATGCAACCGGAAGCCGGGAAACTGGCTTCCGGTTTTTGGTTTCCCAAGGCGAAGCCCTGCGACGCCCAAACTCAAATAAATCGTGACTGGCGGAGCTTGACCCCCGCCGGTTTCAATATCCCTGTCTCGCGAGCCAATAGACGGCGAACATAGTTGCGATACAGGCAGATGACATCAGCCACACGCTCATTGGGATACAAGCTGCCACGGTCATCACCAGCCCGCCGAGAAATGGAATCAACGACTTTTGCCGCCAGCCGTAAATGCAATAGCCGCCGCCGATGGAACCCCAAATCATCGAGGCCCACAAAAAATTTTGGTTCAACAAATTCACTGCTGGTCAATATGCTGCAACCCTATGCAATTGGCCAGCAATTGGTTGGTCGGAACGTTGTGCCGCGGCAGCCACGGCCCGGCAGCGCACTGGCCCTGCCAGTTTTCTGCCAACGAACCTGTTGTCTTGGGCACGCAATGTGCTAACTTTTTCTTGTGAGCCGTTTCTTGAAACCCAACATCAGTTTTCGCGGTCGCATGGCGCGCGGCGTCATTGGCGCGCTGTGCCTCATCGCGGGCATCATCGTTGCCGGCGATTATCTATGGTGGCTGGGACTGGTTTTGGTGGCAGCGGGCTTGTTCGCCATTTTTGAAGCCGTAACGCGATGGTGCGTCGTACGCGCCTGCGGCATCAAAACCAAAGTTTGACCGCGCAAAATTTGTTTGTGCGGATTATCTTGTCCTGAAATTCTTTTCATTGTGTGGGCTTTCCTTATCCTTCGTGCATGAATTTGCTGCCATTCGGAAGATTGCCCGCGTACCAGCCGCGAAAATTTGTCCCGCAAAACATTGATCTCGGTAACTGGTCGCAAATCGCGCCGCTGTTCGACCAACTGGAAGCGCGCGCGGCCAATTGCAAAACCACCGCCGAACTCGAACGCTGGCTGCTCGATTGGAGCGAACTCACCGCCGCGCTCGACCAGGAATCGTCCCGTCGTTACATCGCCATGACGTGCCACACGGACAATCCGGACGCGGAAAAGGCGTATCTGCATTTCGTCGAAAACGTCGAACCGCAGGTCAAGCCGCGCCAGTTCGCGCTTGAAAAAATATACGTCGCGCATCCCCAACGCAAAAAATTGCCACAACCGCGCTTTCAGGTTTTTGACCGTGACGTGAAAAACCACGTCGAGCTGTTCCGCCCGGAAAGCGTTCCGCTGGAAACCGAGGAGGCCAGACTTTCCCAGCAATATCAGAAATTGAGCGGCTCGCTCACGGTCAAGTTCCGAGGCGAGGAAAAGACGCTCGTGCAAATGGGCCGTTACCTCGAAGAGCCGGATCGCCCATTGCGGCAGGAGGCGTGGGAACTGGTCGCCCGGCGCCGTTTGCTGGAAGCAGAAAAGTTCGACGAGATTTTCGACCAGATGCTGAAGCTCCGCGCGCAAATCGCGAAAAATGCCGGATTTGAAAATTACCGAGATTATGCCTTTCCCCGACTTGGCCGGTTCGATTACACACCGGAGGATTGCGCGCGGTTTCACGACGTGGTGGAAAAGCAATTCATGTCGGTCGTGCGCGAATTGCAGGCCGAACGGCGAAGGCAACTGAATCTCGAAAAACTGCATCCGTGGGACCTGGCGGTGGACCCGTTGAATCGTCCGCCGTTGAAGCCGTTTACGGAGGTTGCGCAAATGGTTTCGCGCACGCAGAAAATTTTCAACCGGCTCGACGGCGAACTGGGCGGCGGTTTTCAGCAAATGCAGGATTTGCGTCTGCTCGACCTCGACAATCGCAAGGGCAAGGCGCCGGGCGGTTATCAAGACACTCTGAACGAGGCGCGGCTGCCGTTCATTTTCATGAACGCCGTCGGCTTGCAACGTGACGTGGAGACTATTTTGCATGAAGCGGGCCATGCCTTTCACGCGCTGGCGGCCCGCGACGAAGATTTGCGCGCGTATCGTAACGCGCCGATTGAATTCTGCGAGGTTGCTTCGATGAGCATGGAATTGCTCGGCAACGAGTTCATCGAAGAATTTTATTCCGCCGTTGATGCCAGCCGCGCCCGCCGTGTCCATCTCGAGGGCATTGTGGGAATTTTTCCGTGGATTGCGACCGTGGATGCTTTTCAGCACTGGATTTACACGCATCCGAATCACACACGGGCCGAACGCGCCGCCGCGTGGCTGGAATTGATGGACCGTTTCGGCGGCGGCGTGGATTGGTCCGGTCACGAGGAGGCCCGCGCGCATTTGTGGCACCGGCAGCTTCACATTTTTCTGCACCCGTTTTATTACATTGAATACGGCATCGCGCAGCTCGGTGCGCTGCAGGTCTGGGCCAATTCAAAGCGCGACAAGGTGAAGGCGTTGAAGGATTACAAAAAATCGCTCGCGCTCGGCGGTTCGCGTCCGTTGCCGGAATTGTTTCAGGCGGCGGGCTGCAAATTTGAATTCAGCGCAAAGACCATTCAACCGATTGCGAAAATGCTGTGGGAAGAACTGGAAAAACTTTGAACCGGCTTTGGGAGAGGGTGCAGCCTATCCTCATATTAGGCGCTATGCCCCGCGTGTCTATTGTAGTAAGGCAATCGTCCATTGTTCGTTTCCTTGAAGCGGTCAATCCAAAATGCCTCCCAAGTAAACTGATCTTCTTCTGACGTGATGGTCGAATAGTCAATCCATCGAAACTCCCAACTCTTACGCAGCGGTTCACTGAGTCTGCTACGAATGACACCCTTGCCAATATAAACAACTTCGCCTTTCGCATCTCGATAACGGTAAATGCCACGTGCGTCATCTGGGATCAAGCCGCTGTCTTGTCTTTCTACGACCATTTCAAACGAGGGCATCAATCTTACGACCCACACCTTTCCCGACTTGCGCGCTGTAAAACTTTTAACCTCATTCGACGCTAGAAAAGCCACGCTGCGAACCCAAGGCTTCTTGGCGATAAGATCCAGAGCCGTGCAACGAAAACTCGATAGCCTGCCTCGATATTCAAGAGTGTAAGCGTCCTCATTATCATCTGCATCTGCGATAAACTCGAACCCGATTTCCCGAAGGTCGTCATCCACCGAATAAAGGACGCCGCGCTTCCCCGACAATTCTGCAACGCGTGCGAAGTAAACGTTGAAGTGGAACCGACCATCCCGAATGGAGACAATAGGCTCTTTCACTCTCTTAAGGACACGCTTGAATTGAACCAATGGCATAAATAGCCTAACCAGTAATAGACGCTGCGTTGTGCAGCCCATCTGAGTTCACGGTTGAACCATGTTCTCGATTCAAATGTCTGTCCAGCAGATTCTTCGCGTAGCCGCGCTTGTGAAAGCGCGGGAATCCACGTTTTAACAAACGTGGCTACACTTCGATGCCGTACGCCTTGATTTTGTTGTAGAGCGTCTGGCGGCCGATGCCGAGGCGTTTGGCGGTTTCGAGCTTGTTGCCGCCGGTTTCCTTGAGCATTTGAATGATGGTGTTGCGTTCGACGCCTTCGAGGAGGGTGAAGCTGGTGTCGGCTCCTTCGCTGGATTCGACCTTGGCAGTGGCAATGGAAAGATCAGCGGCGCCCACGGTGTCGCCTTCGCACAAGAGCACAGCGCGTTGAACCTCGTTTTGCAGTTGCCGGATATTACCCGGCCAATCGAAGGCGGTCAGACGGTCAACGGCCGCAGCGGTGAAGCCGTGGATGATGCGATTGGCCTGGGCGGCAAAGCGTTTGAGGAAAGCGGTGGCCAGCGGGGGGATGTCCTCGCGCCGGTCACGCAACGGCGGCAAATGAACGGCAACAGTGCTGATGCGGTAGAAAAGGTCTTCGCGCAGTTTGCCGTCCCTGATGGCCTCGTCCGGCTTGCGGTTGGTGGAGGCAATCAAACGGCAGTTGGTCTTGTAGCTCGTTTTGCCGCCCACCGGCCGGACTTCCTGGTCCTGCAACACGCGCAGCAGTTTGCTTTGCGTGTCCACGGGCATCTCGGAAATCTCGTCCAGCAGCAGCGTGCCGCCCTCGGCCTGGCGGAACAAGCCTTCGCGATCCGAATGCGCGCCGGTGAAGGCGCCTTTGACCGAACCGAACAATTCGCTTTCAATCAATTCGCGCGGCAGGGCGGCGCAATTGATTTTGATGATTTTGTTTTTGCTGCGCGGGCTGAGCGCGTGAATCAGGTCGGCAATGACTTCCTTCCCCGTGCCGCTTTCGCCGGTGATGAGCACCGTCACGTCGCTGGGTGCGAGGCGCTCGACGGTGCGCACGACCTCTTGCATGGCCGCGCTGCGGAAAATCGGCGAGGCGGTGCCGCTCATGGTTTCCAACGCCCGCCGAAGGCTGCTGTTTTCCTCGCTTTGCTGTTTGCGTTCGATGGCGCACTTGACGTCCGCCAGCAGCTTTTCGTTTTCGAAAGGCTTGGAGAGGAAATTGTAGGCGCCGCGTTTGCCGGCCTCGGCGGCCATCTCCATCGTTCCCTTGCCCGTGAGCATGATGACCTCGGTGTCGGGCCAGCGTTTCTTGATCTGGGGCAGCAGTTCGAGCCCGTTGTTGTCCGGCCCGCTGCCCAACATCACGTCCAGCACGATCACGTCCGGCTGGCTTTGGGTGAATGCCTTTTTTAAGGCCGTGCCACTGTCGGCTTCGGCGACCACATAGTCTTCCCCCAGAATCTGGGCCAGCAAACGACGGGTATCGGCCTCGTCATCAACGATGAGAATTATTCCATTCATAATTCGCGGTATTTGGCTTGTGCACAAACCTGGATGAACCGCTCAAAAATGGCGCGGTGTTTCGCGTATCGCTCCGTCAACCGCTCGGGATGGAATTGCACGCTCAACAAAAACGGCAATACCCGCGCTGCTTCCGAATTCAATTCCATCGCTTCCACAATTCCATCACGGCTTCGCGCCACAGCCACCAGCGGTCCCCCCGGCCGGAGCACCGCTTGGTGATGCGAGCTGTTCACGCCCAAAGTTCGCGTGCCCGTAATCTTGGCCAGCAACGAGCCGGCTGTCAACGCTACTTCATGCACTAAATCACCAGCCTTGTCCAGACGCCGGTGATTAATCGCGCCGGGCACTTGGCGGCGGATGTCCGCGACCAAATCGCCGCCGAACGCCACGTTCAACAATTGATGCCCGCGGCAAATCGCCAGTAGCGGCTTGCGCTGGCGGAACGCTTCGTTAATCAGTCTCAACTCGCGCAAATCACGTCCGCCACCGTCTGGCGTCATGCCGACGGTTTTGTACACGGCGCGCGGCAGACGGTCGGTGTAAAGATCGGGATTGATATCATCGCCGCCGGTGAGCAACACCCCGTCCACGCGGCGCACGGCTTCGGCGAGCAGGGCACGGTCGGTTGTCGCCGGTGCCGTGACCGGAATGCCGCCGGATTGAAGGATGGCGAAATCGTATTTGACCGACAGGCTGATGGACAAATCGTGAAACTCAACCCCGCGCTTTTCGATGCTGGGCGAAACGAGAATCAAGGGCGGTTTGGCCATTCCCCGAATAATAAATAGCCCCAGATGAATTGTCATGGCAAAATCAATGGGAAACCGCTGTCGTTTAGCATCATAAAAAAGACAAAAAATCTCTTGCATGAATTTGGTGCGCTGGTAAATTGTTCTACGCGCTTCCGCACGACGGAAGCAGAACTGGCGAAAAAGCCTGTTTAGAAGATTTTTGTTACTTTTAGATTTCTGTACTTCATTGTTATTATCTGATTGCGTATTTGTTTTATTT
>JBEKJN010000162.1:0-6487 GCA_050011235.1 Verrucomicrobiota bacterium
CCGTCCGTGAACGAAATCGTTTCGCCGTCGGGAACGCGAAAACGCCACGAGAATTTACGATTTACGATTTCGGATTGGCGATTTTGCCGGCAGGTGCCGGGATAAATGGGTTCTTCATTCTCGGCATTGGGTGCGCTGGCGGCATCACGGATGTCCTTGCGCGAACAGATGCAGGGATAAGTGAATCCGCCGGCGCCCAATCTTTCCAATGCGGCGCGGTAGAGATGAAATCGTTCGCTCTGGTTGTAAGGCGCGAATGGCCCGCCGCAATCCGGTCCTTCCTGCCATTCGAAACCGAACCAACACAGGTCTTCGATCAATTGGGAAACGAACTCCAGTTTGAAACGCGTGGAGTCAATGTCTTCGTTGCGCAAGATCAACGTGCCGCGCTTTGCGCGCGCGCGCTCCTGCGCCGTCCAGAATGTTTGCGCATGGCCGAGATGCAAGAATCCCGTCGGCGACGGCGCGAGCCGGCCGCGATAAGCGGGGTCCGGCGTCTGGCATCTGGTGTCTGGGGCATTGGCCGGATTCACGGCGGGAAATAAACAACTAAGCAGCGAAGGAACAAAGTTTTCTTTTCTGCGAAGCCCGAAAAATTGTAATGGACTTTCGCCGCCGGAAAATTCAGCCTTGCACCCATGCACCAGACCCGTTTCATCCTGAAGCAACTGTCGGCCCGACTCGGCTTTTTGCTGATTGTCCTGAGCGTCACCACCCCCACCCTGTTCGCGCAAACGACGAATTCAGAAACAACTAATTCCGTTTCTGAAGCGCCACCTGCGATTCCCGCCCTGCAAATCAAGGCCGACCAGGTCGCCGCCCACGTCAGCCCGCTGCTCTACGGCCTGATGACGGAGGAGATCAATTATTCCTACGAAGGCGGCCTTTATGGTGAACTTGTCCGCAATCGGACGTTCAAAGCAAATGCGCAGAACCCGGTTTTCTGGAATGCCGTCGGCGACGCGACCATCTCGCTGGACACGAATCAGCCGCTCAATTCCGCATTGAACGTGAGTCTGAAACTGGACACGAGCAAAGCATCAAAAACTTCTCCGGTGGGAATTGCCAACGGCGGTTTCTGGGGAATTCCCGTCCGCCCGAACACCACTTATCGCGCGTCGTTTTACGCTCGTGGAGAAAAATACTCCGGTCCGCTGACCGTCGCGCTGGAAAGTGCCGACGGTAAAAACGTTTTCGCGAGCGCGACCGTCTCTGAAATTTCCGGCAAATGGAAAAAATATGAAGTGACGTTGACGACCGGAAATGTTGAAACGTCCAAGGACAATCGCCTCGTCATTTCCACAACCCGGCCGGGAAACTTTTTCAGCAAACATGGAACCGTCTGGTTCGACGTGGTTTCGCTGTTCCCGCCGACTTACCATAATCGTCCAAACGGCACCCGTCCTGACATTATGCAGTTGCTGGCGGATATGCAGCCGAAATTTCTGCGCTTTCCGGGCGGCAATTACGTGGAAGGCAACACCATCAGCGAACGTTTCAATTGGAAGGAAACGATTGGCGACGTTTCACAACGTCCCGGACATCGCAGTCCCTGGGGTTATTGGTCCACCGACGGCTTTGGTCTGCTGGAATTTTTGGAATGGTGCGAGGATTTGAACATGCAACCGGTGCTGGCGGTCTATGCCGGTTACTCGCTGCGCCAGCAAAAAATCGCGGCCGGTCCGGACTTGCAGCCTTTCGTCCAGGACGCGCTCGATGAAATTGAATACATCACCGGCGCCACCAGCACAAAATGGGGCGCGCAACGCGCCAGGGACGGGCACCCGGCGCCGTTTCTTTTGAATTATGTTGAAATTGGAAATGAAGATTTCTTCGATCGCTCCCACAGTTACGACGGACGGTTCGCACAATTTTTCGATGCTATCAAAGCAAAATATCCGAACCTGCAGGTCATCGCCACCACACCGGTCAAAAGCCGTGTGCCGGATTTGGTTGATGAACATTATTATCGTTCGCAGGAAGACATGGAAGCACACGCGCTCGATTACGACAAACGCCCGCGCACCGGCCCGAAGATTTTCGTCGGGGAATGGGCCACCCGCGTCGGCTCGCCTACGCCCAACATGGCGGGCGCACTCGGCGACGCCGCCTGGATGACCGGCATGGAACGCAATTCCGACCTCGTCGTTATTTCCAGCTACGCGCCGCTGTTCGTCAACGTCAGCCAGCTTACCGGTCCGAACCACTCAATGCAGTGGCGCACGGACTTGATCGGCTATGACGCGCTGAACAGTTACGGCTCTCCCGCATATTACGCGCAAAAAATGTTCAGCACGCTTCATGGCAATGAAATTCTCGCGACCGATTCGCAAAATATTCCCATGCGCAAATGGCAACCGCCCGCGCAACGTGGTGTGCGTCCACCGGCGCAGCAAGTCCGGCAAATTTTCTTTGACGCCACACGCGACAGCCAAAATGGAATCATTTATCTGAAAGTCGTCAACGAACTCGGCACGCCGCAGCCGGTGAAAATTGAAATCAGCGGCGTCACGACCGTGGAACCGGAAGGTACGGTGGTCGTGCTGAAGGCCAACAGCCCCGACGACACCAATTCTCTTGACGAGCCTGCGAAAATTATTCCGGTCACGGAAAAAGCGGACGGCTTAAGCGCCGACTTCACGCGCGAATTTCCGCCGTATTCCATCACGGTTTTGGAGTTAAAGACGAAATAAAATTTCAATGGTGCGGCGCGCAGTCCCTTGTGCGCCGCGATTGAAATCGGTTCATGACCGGCTCGCACAGGAGTGCGAGCCCTACCTATTTCAAAATGGCTCGTGGGGATTTGTGCTCAGCCATTCGGTCAGGCCGGGGAGAGGCGCAGATAAAACCTTTTGGACCTTGGAAATGTTCAACGAGGTGTCCAACGCGCGCGGCGGGCCGGGGAAATCCCGGGCCGAACCCGACTTGATTTTCGCTGCCAGCTCCGGTCGGTGTTTGACAAGCAACTGGCCGATCTGCCAGCGCGAAAGTTTTTCCGCGCCCGCGACGTGAGAAAGCCCGGTGCGATTTTTGTTCGCCAATTCCCAGACCGCGCGCGCCGTTTCAACCGCCGGAATCGGGCAGCGAAATTCGTCCGTGAACAGTGTCATCCCCTGCCCCGCCTGCAACGCGAGCCGCAACTGTTCGTTGAAGCCGCGGTTGCCCGCGCGCGAAACGCCGGCATTGAGTGATGTGCGCACGACCAGATGACGCGGATTCATCAAAACGATTTTCTCGGCGGCAAGTTTGGTTTCGCCGTAAACGTGAAGCGGATTGGTCGCGTCCGTCTCAAGGTAATTCCCCTTGCGCCCGTCGAAAACCAAATCCGTCGAGAAGAAAACGAACTGAACTTCCGCCGCCAGTTCCGCGAGCAGTTTTATCACTTCAACGTTCACCCGCCGTGCCAGCGCGGGATTCGCCTGCGCCTCGGCGATGGTACTGATGGCAGCGCAATGAACGATGAGTTGTGGCTTGTCTTTCTGGAATTCACGGCCAACGGCGGCGAAATCGAGCAGGTCAAGCTGGTCGCGCGTCACAGTTCGCACCCGCCAGTGCGGAGCACATCGCGGCGCGGTTCGGACGAGATAATTTCCGATGAGTCCGTTCGCGCCGCTGACCCAAGCGAGAGGTTTTGGAGCCGCGTTAGTCAATCAAGCGTTTGGTAAGGCCACCGTAGGCATCAATCCGGCGATCGCGCAGGAATGGCCAGTGCGTGCGCGTCGTGTCCACGTTGGCAAGATCAACGGGCACGATCAAAATTTCTTCCTGGTTGGCCGATGCTTTGGCGAGAATTTCGCCGGAGGTGCCGGCCACGAAACTTTGTCCCCAGAATTCAATGCCGTTGCCGTTCACACCATCGAGGATTTCGTGCCCGATGCGATTGACAACAGCAACGTAACAACCGTTGGCGACGGCATGGCTGCGCTGGATGGTTTCCCATGAGTCGTGCTGGCGTTCGCCGTATCTTTTCTTTTCGCCGGGATGCCAGCCGATGGCGGTCGGATAAAACAGAATTTGCGCGCCCTGCAACGCGGTCAGCCGCGCCGCTTCGGGATACCATTGGTCCCAGCAAATCAGCACGCCGATTTTGCCGTGGCGCGTCGGCCACGCCTTGAAGCCGAGGTCGCCGGGCGTGAAATAAAATTTTTCGTAGTAAAGCGGGTCGTCGGGAATGTGCATCTTGCGGTAGCTGCCGAGCAGCGAACCGTCGGCGTCAATGACGGCGGCGGTGTTGTGATAAACCCCGGCGGCACGTTTCTCAAAGAGCGATGCAATGACGACCACCCGGTGTTTTTTGGCAAGTTTGCAAAAGGCGTCGGTGCCGGGGCCGGGAATTTTTTCGGCGAGCTTGAAATTCCTGAAGTCTTCGCTCTGGCAGAAATACTGCGAGCGGAAGAGTTCCTGGGTGCAGATGATTTGCGCGCCGCGTTGGGCCGCACGCTCAGTCAGGGCGAGGGTTTTCTTCAGGTTCGCGCCGGGATTCGTTAAGCAGGCGGTTTGGATGAGCCCAAGTTTCACAACCTGGGCGGAGGCGCGTTTCATGAGCGTCCGGATTTGGCGCGCCGAAGCCGGGCGGTATGTTCGAGGAGTTGGGTGCTGCCACGGGAATCGAACGCATCGGCGGCAGGCGGTTCGGTATGCCCGAAGAGCTCGCGGATGAACTTGCCGAGGGTCTCATTCGTCGGACCGTAGCCGCCGCGATAGATGTAATATTCGAGGTCATACATCAATTTATCGGCAGTGGCATAACGGCGGGACAGGTCGCGCGCGAGGCAATGATGCAAAAGGTCGTTGAGCGGGTCGTCAATGCGCGGGTCAAGGGCGCGGAAATCGGGGATCGGCTGGTTCAGGATGCGCTGGCGCGATTCCTCGGGAGTCGCGCCTTTGAACAAATTCCGGCCGAGCAACAAATTCGCCAGCACGACGCCGGCGGAAAAAAGGTCGGAGCGTTTGTCGGTCACTTGAAAATCCGCCTGTTCGGGACTCATGTAATCGGCCTTGCCGGCAACCACTTCGCCTTCCTGGTCGGTCAAAAAGCCGCGCGCCTTGGCGATGCCAAAATCGGTGAGCTTCACGTCGCCTTCAAAGGCGATCATGATGTTTTTGAAACTCACGTCGCGGTGAACGATGCCGAGCGGCCGGCCGTTCTTGTCGGTTTTGGCATGCGCGTAGGCCAGCCCGCGCGCAATGCGGCTGGTAATGAACACCGCCAGTTCCTTCGGCAACTTTCGGCGTTTGTCGGTCAGTTGCTGGGAAAACTGCTCCAGATTGGCGCCGCGAATCAATTCCATGCAGATGAAACAAACGCCGTTGGCCTCGCCGAGATGGTAGGTCTGGACAATATTGGTGTGGATCAAATCGGCGACGAGCTTGGCCTCGCCGATGAAATTCTCGATGAACATCTTCTGGCTGGCGAAATTGGGGCGGATGATTTTGATTGCCACGCGCTTGACGAAATCCCGCGCGCCGTGCTGTTCCGCCTCATAGACGATGCCCATGCCGCCCTCAAAAATTTTGCGGGCGATTTCGTAGCGGAACTCGCTTTGGATCGTGAAGAGCGCCACGCGGGGGATGGTGTGCAATTGCCCCGCGAAGTCAAGTCCGGCGCTCGCCAGGCCAAAAGAGAGCCTGCGATTTTTTTGGTTTTTTTGCTTGCGCGCCGCGGTCGAAAACCCTTAATTCACGCCGAGTCACATGACTGTTTAACCAAAAGAACAACATAAACTACCAACAGGAAGGACACCGATATTATGGCAAAAGCTATCTCGAAAGCCCAGCTCGCCGCCGCGATTGCTGAAAAAGCTGAAATCTCCAAGAAGCAAGCGACGGAAATCCTCGACCACATCGCCGACCTCGCCTACAAGCACGCGAAGGACACCTTCACGCTGCCGGGCATTGGCAAGCTCGTGCTCCGCAACCGCGCCGCGCGCATGGGACGCAATCCCAAGACCGGCGAAGCCATCCAGATTCCGGCCAAGCGCGTCGTCAAGTTCCGCGTCGCCAAGGCCGCGAAAGTAGCCATCCTCGGCGGCTAGTCAATCACGCTTTACCCAAAGGCACTCCGGGAATCGGGGTGCCTTTTTTGTTTTTCATCCGTGTCAATCCGCGTAATCTGCGGTTGAAATACGTGAATTCATGAAACCCCGCGTCCGCTTCGCCCCGTCACCGACCGGTTTCCTACACATCGGCGGCGCACGCACCGCGCTCTTCAACTGGCTTTACGCCCGCCACACCGGCGGCACGTTCATCCTCCGCATCGAAGACACCGACGCCGCGCGCAATTCGCAGGAGGCCGTGGACGTGATTCTCAACGGCCTGCGCTGGCTCGGCCTTGATTGGGACGAAGGCCCGCTCACCGGCGACGCCACCGGCCCGGGCCAGGGCGACCGCGGCCCGTATTTCCAAAGCCAGCGGAAGGAAAATTATCAGCGCCGCGTCGAGGCGCTGCTGTCCCGCGGCCTCGCCTATGAACACGAAGGCGCGGTCA
>JBEKJN010000163.1:0-6482 GCA_050011235.1 Verrucomicrobiota bacterium
GGTCGCGCAGAGAACTTCTCCCAGTTTTTGTTCCTCGGCGGCGGCAATTTTGATGGGGAATTCCTTTTCCAGCGCGGCCTTGGTCCTGGCCCCGATCACGTCCTTGAGCTTGGTGCAGAGGACTTCGCGGACGGGTTCGTAAAACTCCATCGCCTGCGAGACGCTCATGCGGTGGACCTTGATGCCCACGATGAAAAGGCCGGTGCGCGAGAAGAAATCAATGACGTTGCCGGGGCGTCCGGTCGCGAATCGGAAATTATCCGGTTTGATGAGCACAAGGGTGCGCTGGCCCGTCTCGCCGGGCTTGTAAGTAATAACGTTTTCCAACACTCCGCCGTCGCTGTCCGAATAACGCGCCCACAGTTTGAGTTTTGTCTCGGCTTCCTCCACGTTGGGCGCGGCCAGCACCGCCGGCTCGAAGTAGCGCACCTGCCCATTGTCCTCCAGAATGAAGTCGCCGTAAGTGTCGCGGATGGTTTCGCCGACGCGGCGCTCCGGACCGAGATTGCCGACCACCGACCGGATCTTTCGCACCGCCTCATCGCCGCGGAACAAAAGCGTCATCACCCGCCGCCGCTGCCCGATTTTGGGGTCCGGCGAAAATTTTTTCAGGACGTATTGTTTTAGGAGCTCCTGAATTTTCCGGTCCTGTGGGTCGTGTGCTGAAACAATGGTTTCGGCATACAGCCTTACCAGTTCGGCGCTGGGCGCGAACATGCGCGCCGCCACCAAGTCCAAGCTCGTGCGCGAAATCAACCGGCTCAAAATTCCGCCCGTGCGTGACTTGTAGAGCGAATAGGGGGTGATGATGACGTAGGCGAGCTGTTGGGACATAATTAGCCCGTCGCGGCCGGTGGGGTTGGAGTTGCGCCACTGGGAACGGCCTTGCCGCCCAAAATCTTGAACATCACGGTGCCGCAGGTCGGGCATTTGCCCTTGATGGCCTTGCGCCCGTTTTTCATCGTTTCCTCAACGCCATTGGCAATTTCCTTCTTGGCCTTGCATTTGACGCAATATCCTTCAGCCATATAAATCTTTGCCGCCCGCGCTTCATGCCCGAACGGCGAAAATAAGATAACGGTATGAATCCGCCAAAGCAACTCGGAAAGGGAATCAGCATAACTAGTTAATCACAAATCACTTGCACCTAAACCTTATGAAACTGGCGGTGAGCCTGTTTGGTTGGAGTGAGACAGCCGGCGGGGGAGCCCACTCCGCCAAAATAGGCAACGATGCAAAGGCCGGTATATTAAGACAAGAACGTGCTTTGAAACTTATTTTACCGCCGCCTGTTTCCGCAGTTCCGTTTTCAGGATTTTCCCCGTCGCATTGCGCGGCAGCGCTGGTAGAAAGACAATCTGCTTCGGCAATTTGTAATCCGCCAGTTTGCTGCGGATGAATTGTTGCAACGCTTTTTCGTCGAGCGTCTGGCCTTCCGCCGCCGTGATAAATGCCACCGGCTGCTCGCCTTTGCGCGGGTCGGGCACGCCGACGACCGCCGCTTCCTTCACGCCGGGAAACTGGTAAATCACTTCCTCAATCTCGCGCGGATAAACGTTGATGCCATTGACGAGCAGCATGTCCTTCTTGCGGTCGGTGATGTAATAATAGCCATCCGCGTCGCGATACCCCACGTCGCCGGTCAGCAACCAGCCGTTGCGCAAAACCTTCGCCGTTTCTTCCGGCTGATTCCAATAGCCGCGCATCACGTTCCCGCCGCAGATGCAAATTTCGCCGATGGCGCCGACGGGCAATTCTTTGCCGGCCTCGTCGCGGATGCTCAACTCGACGTTCGGGATCGGTTTGCCAATCGAGCCGGGTTTGTTGATGCCGTAGATGGGATTCACCGTGGCCACCGGACTGCTCTCGGTGGGGCCGTAGCCTTCGCGCAGCGGAAACGGAAACTTCCGCGTGAACTCGTTGAACACCTCCACCGGCAACGGCGCGCCGCCGCTGACGCACAGCCGCAACGGCAACCTGCCAAACTCCGGCACGGCCAGCAGCGCGCGGTAAAATGATGGCACCGCCGGCAGAATCGTGCCGCGATGCCGCGCGATCTCCTCCAGCACCGACTTGAATGGATGCAGCGTCTTCAGCAGCAGAATCCCGCCTCCGCACAGCACCGGCAGCAGCGTGCCCACCGTGAACATAAAGCTGTGAAACTGCGGCAGCGCCACCACGATGCGGTCGTCCTCCCGCACCGCGAGCGCCGCCACGCAACTCGCCACGTTGTGAAGAAAATTGCCGTGCGTGAGCATCGCGCCCTTCGGATGGCCGGTCGTGCCGGAGGTGTAGAGCAGCGCCGCGAGGTCGGACTCCGTCTGATTGGCGATTGGCGATTGGCGATTGGCAATTTCGGAAACGAATTGTTCAACGCGCAAAATTTCGAGGGATGGTCGCGCGACTTTCAAAGTTTCAAAGTGTGCCGCCAGTTCCGCGTCGGTGATGAGCACGTTCGCGCCGGAATCGTTCACGATGTAACTCACCTCGGCGGGCTTCAGGAAGTTGTTGATGGGCACGACCACGCCGCCGGCCAACAAAATGCCGAACACCGCCGACACAAACTCCGGACAATTCTTCACCCAAAGCGCCACGCGGTCGCCGGGTTTCACGCCGAATTTGGTTTGCAGGTGGGCGGCAATGTTTTGCGACTGCGCGAGGAGTGCAGCATAGGGAATTTCCGTTTCGCCCCAAAAAATGGCGGTTTTGGGCGCGTGCTTTTTCGCGCAATTGGCAAAGGCGGTGGCCAGATTCATCTGACAAATTTTATCGTTGTCGTCAGCCCAAGCAAGCAGCCAGATTCGTTTTCGCTTTTCCGTTTCCCTCCAGCCCCTATATTTTTGCCGTGATTGATACAGACGCAAAACTCGCCACTCTTTTACCTTCGATCCATTCCGCCCCCTGGCTGGCGCTCGACACCGAGGCCGACAGCCTCCACGCCTATCCCGAAAAGGTCTGCCTGATTCAAATCAGCACGGTCGCCGGCGACGAGCTGATTGATCCGCTGGGCAAAATAAATTTGGACCCGCTGCTCGACGCGCTCAACGCGCACGAACTCATCATGCACGGCGCGGATTACGATTTGCGATTGTTGCGCAAGCATCATGAGTTCGTGCCGTCGGCGATTTTCGACACCATGCTCGCGGCGCGGCTCTTGGGCGAATGGCAATTCGGCCTGGGTTCCCTCGTTGAAAAATTGCTCGGCGCGAAACTGGACAAAGGTCCGCAAAAGGCCGACTGGGCGCGCCGCCCGCTCACGGAGCGGATGGAAACATACGCGCGCAAAGACACGCACTACCTCAAACCGCTCGCCGACAAGTTGAAGTTTGAACTCCAACAAAAAGGACGCCTTTCCTGGCACCAGGAATCCTGTGCGCGGTTGATTGTGGAGACTTCGCAGCCGCCGATGGTGGATGCGGATTCCGTCTGGCGCGTCAAAGGCAGTTCCCGGCTGGGTCGTCCCGCGCTGGCCGTGTTGCGCGAGCTTTGGCGATGGCGTGAGCGGGAGGCCATTGCCGCAAACCGCCCGCCGTTCTTCATTCTCACGCACGAAAAGCTCGTGGCCATCGCCGCCGCCGCCGCCGCGCACCGGCCGGTTGAGCCGCTTCTGCCGCCCCGCCTCGCAGGTTCCCCGCGCCGGCGCGATGGTTTGGCCGATGCCATCAAAGCCGGGCTCAAACTCTCCGCAGACCGGCAACCGGAATTTTTACGGCCCAAGGGCCATCGCCCGACCGAGGCCGAGATCCATCGTTACGTCGAACTGGAAAAACGCCGCAACGCTCACGCGCACAAGCTGGGCATTGACCCGACACTTATCGCGAGCCGCGCCACGCTGGGCAAACTCGCCCGCGACTGGGACAGGTACGCGCCGGAATTGATGAACTGGCAGCGCGAGTTGTTGAAATAATGCGGTTGCAAGTTTTAATCTGCGCAGGAGCAACGGCTGAACGGGAATGAGTTTCCGCTGATTTTAGAAATTGCCATCACGATGTGATTCATTTACTCGTTAAGACAGCTATGCCTGACAAAAAAGCCGCCGCCAACAGCCTGCCCCCGCGTCGCATCCAGGAGGTCGCCCGCGAATTGCATCTCGACACCGAGCGCATTCTCCCGCACGGCCATTACATCGCCAAGATTCCCATCGGCGAATTGGAGGCCAGGGAGAAACAGCCCGACGGCCATCTCATCCTCGTCACGGCCATGACGCCCACGCCGCAAGGCGAAGGCAAGACCACGGCGGCCATCGGTCTGGCTGACGCGCTTCGCCGCCTCGGCAAAAAATCCATGATCTGCCTGCGCGAGCCGTCACTGGGCCCCTACTTCGGCATCAAAGGCGGTGGCGCGGGCGGCGGGCTCGCGCAAGTCGTGCCGGCGGAGGATATCAATCTCCATTTCGTCGGCGACATGTATGCCGTCGAGAAGGCCAACAATCTCCTGTGCGCGATGGTGGACAACCATCTCCAGCACGGCAATGAACTCGGCCTCGACCCGCGCCGCATTGTCCTGCGCCGCGTGGTTGACCTCAACGAACGGTCGTTGCGCGACATCGTCATCGGCCTCGGCGGTCCATTGAACGGCGTGCCGCGGCGCGACGGCTTCAACATCACGCCTGCCTCCGAAGTCATGGCCATCCTCTGCCTCGCCAAAGATTTCGGCGACCTTGGCCAACGGATGACCAACATGGTCGTCGGTTTCACCTACAAAAGTGAGCCGGTGCGCGCCGATGCCGTTCAGGCCGTCGGGGCGATGCAGGTGCTGCTGCGGGACGCCATTCATCCGAACCTCGTGCAATCGCTCGAAGGCACGCCGGCATTCGTGCATGGCGGGCCTTTCGCCAACATCGCGCAGGGCACCAACACCTGCATTGCCACGCGCCTCGCGCTGAAACTGGCCGATTACGTCGTGACCGAAGCCGGTTTTGCCACCGATCTCGGCGCGGAAAAGTTCATTGATATCAAGTGCCGCACCGCCGGCTTGAATCCCGTGACGGCCGTCATCGTCGTCACCCTCAAGGCGATTGCCTATCACGGCGGGTTCACCGACACCGGCGGTCTCGGCAACCTCGCCAAGCATATCGAAAATGTCCGCTGTTTTGGACTCAATCCGGTGGTATGCCTCAGCCATTTCCCGGACGACAAGCCGGAAGATCAGGAGCGGGTTGTTAAATTCTGCGCGAAACACGATGCCGAAGCCGTCGTGTCCAAACATTTTGACGAGGGCAGCGCCGGCACGACCGATCTCGCCAAAGCCGTCCTGGCCGGCATTGAAAAGAACAAAGGCAAAAAGGTCCGCTTCATGTATCCGCTCGAAACGCCGTTGGAAAAGAAGCTCGAAGCACTGGCCACGCAACTTTACGGCGCCGACGGTGTGGACTTTGAACGCACCGCAAAGAGCAACCTCGAATTGCTCAACAAACACGGCTTCGGCAAACTGCCAATTTGCGTGGCAAAGACGGCGATGTCACTTTCAGATGATCCGGACTTGCGCGGTCGTCCGAGCGGCTTCCGGATCAAGGTGAACGAACTGCGCATTTCTGCGGGCGCCGGTTTCATCGTGGCCATCTGCGGCAACATCGTAACGATGCCCGGCCTGCCGAAGGTACCCGCCGCCGCGCGCATCAAGGTGCTGCCCGGCGGACAGGCCGCCGGTTTGACGTGACGCGAGACGGCCCGTATTTTTACCGGGTGGGTGTGGGAAACTAACCCGTGAAGATGATTTGGACAGAAGGTAACGAAGGAAACAAAGAGGGCGGAAGATTACTTTGCTTCCCTTCGTTCGCTTCTGTGAAGATCTTTTTGTTTCCTGCTGCGATCCTACCGCACCACTTCAAACGCGAAACCTTCAACGGTTCCATTTCAAGAAGAAGGATGGGGCGCAACTCCACACTACTACCAACCCAGCCAAAGGCCTTAGTTGACCGTGCGAATCTACGCCGGGCCAGTCGCGGCGGCAACTTTTTTGGTCAATTGCGGGCGGACGCCCGCTGTTCGCATCCAGTTTCTTCTTGCGTAAGCTTGGGACAAGCCTGCCATCAAGCGGGAACTTTTTTAGCCGCCAGGCTGAGTTCTGAGTTGGCAGAAGATTGGAAAAGGCGCATGCTCGCGTCATCGTTCAGAGCGCGAAAACACCATGACTACAGAAATTACCGAAGAGAGCTTCCTCGATTTCAAATGTCCGCATTGCGGCGAACCGGTTTCTTTTCCACAGGATTGCACCGGCCTTGCCCGGGAATGTCCAAACTGTTTGGAAAGCCTCGTTGTGCCTGGGGCGGGCGGCGCGGTCGGTAAAAAGCTTCCCCTGCCCATCACTACGCCAAGGCTCATTTTGAGACGGCTTACCGCGAGTGACTGGAAAGATTTGCTGGAGCTGTTCTCGGATGAGGAAATGTTTCTCTACGATGAAGGACATCCGCTGGAGGAAGAAATCCTGCGCTGGCTCGAAAGCGACAGCGTGGTAAAGCTGACCACGCCGGGACAAACATT
>JBEKJN010000164.1:0-6405 GCA_050011235.1 Verrucomicrobiota bacterium
CAGCAATGGCGATCTGGTGGTGCCCGCCAGCATGGCGCCCATCCCGACCAGCGCAAACGCGCCCGCCGGCACGCCCGGCGCGCCTCCGAGTTGATGCAGCGCCACGCCAAATAACGCGCCCGCCCCCGCGCCCAAAAACATTGTCGGTGTGAACACGCCACCGACCGTTCCGGCGCCGACCGTCGCCACCGTCGCCAGCAGTTTGGCGAGAAACAGGCCGCTTAATTCAGGCAGCGGATTGGAAGGATCCGCAAAATCGCCGCGCAAAATCCCGTTGGTCACAAAGTAACCGTTGCCGCACACGCCGGGAAAACCGACGGCAATGACGCCCACGACCAACCCGGCCAGCATCAGCTTCACGTAAATCGGCCAGTGAAGCTGGTTGAACCGTTCCCGGCTTCCCCGCAACAGCTTCAAAAAAAGCGCGCTCACGCCGCCACACAGCACGCCCACCAAAACAAACCATGGCAACTGCGCCGGAGCCGTGGCTGGAAACGCCGGCACTTGATACCAGGGTTGAATCCCGAAGAAACTCCGCGACACTACCGTCGCAATCACCGACGCGCACACGAGCGGCGCGAAGAGGCTCATCGAAAAATTGCCAAGCACGATCAGCGACGCGAACACCGCGCCCGCAATGGGCGCGTTGTAAGCCGCCGAAATGCCTGCCGCCGCCCCGCACCCGACCAGCAACCGCAGCCGGTATGGCGGCCATTTCGCCAGTTGCCCGAGTTTCGACGCCAGCGTGGCCGACAGTTGCGTGATGCCGCCTTCGCGCCCGATGGACGCGCCCGTGGCGATGCTCACCAGTGCCGACGCCGTTTTTACCGATTCCGTGCGAAACGGCAGCCGTCCATCGCCGGCCACGACCACCTCCAGCAAATCGCTTGAGCCTTGCCGGCCCACCAGGCGGAAACCCCAATGTAAAATCAGGCCGGCCATCAATCCGCCCAAGGTTGGCACCAGAAGGCGTTCCCAATCAGGCAGCCTTTCCGCGAACTCCACCGGATCACCGGGTTGGACGAGGTGCACTGCGTAGTAAAAGAAAAGATTCACCAAACCGCCGATGACGCCGACAATCCCGGCGAGCACCAGGTGGAAAGCTTCCTCTTTGAAGACAAACTTTTCGCGCCAGCGCAGCGCGCGTTGCCAGTGACGTCGGAACAAACCGCGCGCCCGGGCCGCGACCCGGTTTTTGAGCCACCACTCCACACCCGAAGTTTACCAGCAAATGCCGGTTTTGACGAGCCGGGATTTCGAAGCTCAGCTCTTGTTCAAACCGGCGATGGCTGCCTGCATTTCACTGAAATGGACATCGGGATTGGCCGCGTCGGTAATGTGCACAATTTTGCCGTCGAGCCCGATAAGAAAGCTGACGCGGCGGGCCAATTTCCGGTCACCCCACTTCACGCCGTAAGCATCAACAATTTTTCCGCCGGGATCGGCGAGCAGCGGGAAGTTCAGTTTGTATGTGGCGATGAATTTTTGGTGGCTCTCGGCGGAATCAAAACTTACGCCGATGATTTCGACGTTGTCTTTCTGCAACTCACTCATGCGATCCCGGAAACCGCAGGCTTCCTTGGTGCAACCGCTGGTGAAATCCTTCGGATAAAAATAGAGCAGCACGATTTTTTTGCCGGTGAGATCGGCGAGCTTCACCGTATTGCCGTCCTGGTCCTGGCCGGTAAACAGGGGCGCGGTGTCGCCGACCTTGGGCATGGCGGCCTGAACGGCGGCGGTGGAAAAAAGCATTGAACCGACGACGAACAAGGTTTTGAACCAATTTGCTTTCATAATCATTTTTGACTTATGGAATAAATTTGGCAGGTTGGCGGACAATCGCAAGCCCAGGAAGAAAATCCGCCGGGTTTGAATGGATCTTAGCGCTTGCGCGGCCAGCGGCGCAAACCGTTTTGCAACCACAGCCACCAGACCATCCAGAACGCTTCGAAGACAATGCCGCGCGACAGTTTGGAACTGCCCTCGACGCGCTCGGTGAACGTGATCGGCACTTCGGCGACTTTGAATCCGTCGCGCCAGAGCCGGTGGGTCATTTCAATCTGAAAACTGTAGCCGTTGGAGCGGATGACCTCCAGATTGATGGCCTGTAGCGCGCGGCGACGAAAACATTTGTAGCCGCCGGTCGGGTCGGTGACCGGCATGCCGGTGATGAGCCAGACGTAGATGCCCGCGAACCGGCTCAAGAGCAGCCGCTTCAACGGCCAGTTCACGACACGCACGCCGCCGGTATAACGCGAGCCGAGGACGAGATCGGTCCCGCCATTGCGGGACGCGGCCTTGAGAAAATTCGGAATCTCGTCCGGGTCGTGCGAAAAATCGCAGTCCATCTCGAAGATGAACTCGTAGCCGCGTTCCAGCGCCCACTGGAAACCGGCGATGTAGGCGCGGCCCAACCCGTTTTTTCCCGAGCGGTGCAGCACGTGGAGCTGCGGATAATGCGCGGCCAGCGCATCGGCGATTTTGCCGGTGCCGTCGGGCGAATGGTCGTCCACCACCAGCACGTCAACCGCGACCGGAAGCGACAACAGCTTCTCCGCCATGCGCGGGAGATTTTCCCGCTCATTGAAGGTCGGCACGATGATGAGAGCCTGGTTCATGCTGGCGACGGCGCAAAAATTACCGGGAAACGCGGCAAAAACAAGCGGGCAGTTTCTGTAGCGGCGGTCTGTGACCGCCGCGAAATGAAAAGTCCGGCGCTCACAGAGCGCCGCTACAACGCGAAATTCGCGGCAGCAGCGGTCTGAGCGGGCACTCGTCACAACGCGGCGCGCGCGGACGGCAAAAATGTTTTCCCACCATCACCAGTTGCGCGTGATAATCCTGCCAGTAATCCAGCCGCGCTGCGCCCGGTTTTTGGTCCAGTGCCGATTCGCACAACGCCTTCAATTCGTCGTAATCACTCGACGACCTTGAGCTCTGAACTGCTCGCCGCGCCGTAGCGGAGCGAAGGCGGGTGAACTTTGAACTCCAGTTGTGCCGCTGAAAAATCCGTTTTGTGTAGGCGTCAATCACGAAACTGTGATGTCCGCCCGCGTAAAGCAGCAGGCTGTCCGCCGTCTCCGGCCCGATGCCGTGGATGGCCAGCAACCGCTCGCGAACCATGGAAGTTTCACTGGCAAACAACCGGTCCAAATTGCCGCCAAACGTCTCAACGAGCACGCGCAGAAACGCGCGCAGCCGGCGCGCCTTGACGTTGAAATAGCCGGCGGGACGAATCAGCTCCGCCAGTTTCGTTTCCGGCAGCGCGAACAATTTTTCCGGTTCGAGCACCCGCGCCGCCTTCAGATTGGCGATGGCACGTTCGACGTTCGACCACGCGGTGTTTTGCGTGAGGATCGCTCCGACGCAGACCTCAAACGGTGTTTCGCCCGGCCACCAATGCTGATGGCCAAACCGGGCGCGCATGAGTTCGTAAGCCCGTCGCAATGCCACCGTTGCCGGATTTCGTTTTGCGCGCGACCGTTTTGCCATGCGCATGTTTACCAGACCGGCGACCGGGATTGAAGTTTGATTGCTTCACCCGTCCAGCGTGCCTAATCTTCGCGTCATGTTCGCCTCGTTGATTTAAGGTTTTCTGAATATGGATTATCTGATTCACAATGCCTGGCTGCTGCTGGTCTTCGCGTTCCAGGTCTGGATGTTCATTGACGCGGTGAGGCGGCAGGAATGGATTTGGGCGGCATTCATTTTTATCGGGTGCGGGTTCTCGGCGATTTTATATTATCTCCTGGTTTATCGCGCCGCCGCGCCGTCAGCCACCAGTGGTTTTGAACTGCCCGGGGCGCACGACCGGCGTCGCATCAGGCAACTTCAAGCCCAAATCCACCACCTCGACAAGGCACATCACCACTCGCAGCTCGGCGACATCTACTTTCAGCAGGGTAAATTGGTGGAGGCGGAAAAGTCTTACCGCGCGGCGATGGAACGCGACCCCAAGGACCTCGACACCCGCGCTCACCTTGGCCAGTGCCTGCTCCGCCAGAAACGCGCCGCCGAAGCCCGTCCGTTGCTCGAAGGTGTGGTCGCGGAAAAGCCGAAACACGATTACGGCTACACCATGATGGCGCTGGCCGAGACGTTGACCGCACTCGGCGAAACCGACGCCGCCATGAAAATCTGGCAGCAAGTCACCGCGGAACATTCCTACGCCCGGGCCAAAGTGCAATTGGCAGAACTTTACATTGCCAAGAACCAACCAGACCTGGCACGGCCCGAACTCAAGGACGTGGTGGCCGACGACGTGCATGCCCCGGCTTTTCAGCGCAAACGCGACCGTGTGTGGGTACGGCGCGCCAAAAGTTTGATGGGAAAACTGTAATTTTGATGATAATACGGATTGGCACTTTTATTTAAAGAGGAAGGTTCACCAATGATGAATCCAATTTTTGGGGGGATTTCAGGAGCAAAACTGCCCGTTGCTGAGTATGACCTTGGCGAAGGCGCGGTTTTGAAAGCTACATATGCTCATGTAATGTCTCCATTCCTGATGGCCTTTTCTCCAGCAGAGCCAGGAAAGCCCCATCCACCGCCTTGGAACGCTGTAAGCGGCGGACTATCGCATGATGTCCATATCGAATTGAAGATTGATTCGTCAGGCAACCCAGAATGGTTGATTGGAACGCAAGCTTTGTGGTGGGTCGTCGCGCTCTTGCGCCTCAAAGCCTCATGGACACTTTCCGCCCCAGTATTTGCAGACCGTTCTTTCCAAGAGATCCCGAAAACGTCGGGCGCACGGCTATTTCCGTTCGAGTTGGTTGCTCGCCGGAAAGTGCAGGCTGAGGATGCTCTATCTGATTTGGCGTTGGAAGATTTGGCATGGGTCGCCCAGAACTGGAAACGCGCAGCGTTATTGTTTCATCGAGACCGAAACTTCGCCCAGGCTTTCCAAGCCTTCGACAACTCCACAACAATCAGTTCGCCGGCACTCGGTTTGCTGACGCTTTGGAGTGCCTTGGAACACTTGTTCGCACCTTCAAAACAGGAACTGCGTTTTCGAGTATCCGCACTTATTGCCTGCTATTTAACAGAGCCCGGCGAGGATCGAATGCAGGTCCAAAAGAAGCTCGCAAAACTTTACGATGAACGTTCCCAAGCAGCTCACACCGCAGATGAAGTGGAGGCTGAAGCGGCCTCAGAAACCTTTGCGATTATGAGGCACGTTCTTCTAAAAATTATCTCTGAAGATCGAGTGCCCTCGCGGGACTTCCTTGAGAAGCTCCTCTTCGGAGCAAGCTAAGTATTTTAATCAATGCCTCAGTTGGTTGGCTGGCAGCGGCGGTATTAATTTGATTTCCGTCACCAGCAAAATAGCGCAATCTGTCATCATGTCAGGACTCATCGCCATCGTCGGACGGCCCAATGTCGGCAAGTCCGCGCTGTTCAATCGCATCGTCGGCAAACGTATTGCGATCGTCCATGACCAGCCGGGCGTCACGCGCGACCGCGTCACCGCCGAGGCGGAGTGGGGCGGACACACCTTCACGCTCGTGGACACCGGCGGCATCGGCCTGTTGCGCCGTGAAAAGGCGGGCGATGTCATCCTCAAGGCGGCAATGGAGCAGGTGGAGCTGGCCATCGAAGCGGCAAGCGTCATCATTCTCGTCGTCAATGTTCAGGAGGGGGTTGTGCCGCTCGACCGCGAAGTCGCGGACCGGCTGCGCCGCAGCGGAAAGCCGGTCCTGGTCGCCGCCAACAAGGCCGACAATAACCGTGCGGAAAAGGAGGCCGATGTTTTTGCCGAACTCGGCTTTGAGAAAATATTCCCCGTCAGCGCCATTCACGGCGGCGGCATTCAAGATTTGATGGACACAGCAGTTGCCCTTTTGCCCGCAGTCAGCAGTCAGCAGTCAGCAGTCAGCAGCGACGCGGACGGTGCAGATGTTTCGACTACTGACCACCAACTACGGACAACTGACTCGCACATATTGAAACTGGCGATTGTGGGAAGGCCAAATGTCGGAAAGTCCTCGATTATCAACGCCTTGACGCAATCCGCGCGCGTCATCGTCAGCCCGATTCCCGGCACGACGCGCGACGCGATTGACGTGCCGTTCGAGGTCGAAACCGACGGCGTGCGGCAAAAATACATTCTCATTGACACCGCCGGCATGCGAAAGACGCGGCGCATGGACGGTTCCATTGAATTTTACAGCGTCCAGCGCGCCGAGGACTCCGTCGCGCGCTGCGACATTGCCATTCTGGTCCTGGATGCGGAAATGGGCATCACCGAGCAGGACAAAAAGATCGCCGATGTGATCGTCGAAAACCGCAAAGCCTGCATCGTGGTCGTCAACAAATGGGATTTGGTGGAGGCATCCGTCCGCCAGGCGCGGGAAGAGGAAATCGGCCGGCGCAACCGGAAGGATCGGCGTGAAGGGCAGGCCC
>JBEKJN010000165.1:0-6355 GCA_050011235.1 Verrucomicrobiota bacterium
GCGTCCCGCGATGAACGCGGCCCAGCCAGCCAACCGTCGGGAATTTGTTCATGGGGAAATTCCAATCATCCGAGCAAGTCACCAGCGGATCTTTGACTGCCAGCATGTTCGTGCCCACACCTGTCGAAGGATTGCCGCCCCACGGTTGGTAACGCTGATCCAACTGCCCCAAGTAGCCGGGCCAATTAAGCGTATTCCATTGGAACCCGCTTTTGGTCACGAAGTTATCGGCATACGTGTAATTGTTATCCCACGTGAATGGAGAACTTATGAAAGTGCTGGTGGCGGGGTTCACCAAATCGCCGGCCATGTAATGCACCAGCGGGTCGTTCACCTGCCAGTCAATGTCTTGCACGACCAGTGCTGGGGGTTCGTAAGCCACTTCCGTGGCATTGGTGGTTAGGGCCTTGCCCATGACTGTCGGATTAATCACATATCCCGGAGGTGAGAGCATCATACCTGGGCCATTCAGAAAGATTACAAGTCCGTTAAGTGAGTCATAAACTTGCGTCCACGCAGGACTGCCCGGCGCAGGATTGCCCCAGAGACCGGGGATATACTGTTCTGAGTCTGTCAACTGCCTGCTGACCCCGGCGGGGAAACCCTTGGCATCGAGAGTGGGATCCCAGAAGCCATTTGTATCGTAACTCAGTATTTCGTCGGTGAGATCGCGGATGCTGTTCGGGCCGCTCAACTGCACATAATCAATCAACCTTCCGGTGGTGTGGTCCACCATGGCGACCTGCAGGTTGTTGGTCATAATCAGTTCCCAATGCGGTTGGGGCAGTGTTGTGTTGACCCCGCTGAAGACGGGGACGCTCGTTTCGAACGGCAAATTCAGATTGTTGGTCAGATAGGGCGCGCCGCCGTTGAACCGATACATGGAAACCGGCGCCGCGGCAAAATTGGTCTGCAACGGAATTTGGAACGAACCCGGAGCCAACTTGCAATAAGGATAAATGTTGGTATAACCCGGCCAGACGGCGTTGGTAATATTGGGAAACCACAGGTACGTGCCGGCAATCAAATTGGTCGTGTAGCTGAAATTGTTTTCGTCGTTGGTCAGCGTCATGACCAGAAAATTGGTCACGTAAATGTCAATCGGCCGGGTGTAATTGGAACGGTAGGAGTTCCAGCATTCCACGCCGAAATGGTTGCTGAGGCTCAAATTGAACATTTCATAATATTGGAAATTGTTGGGATTCAAGTTAATCGTCTCGTTAGTGTATGTTCGGGTGACCTGTAACTTGCGCGTGAGCCGGAAGGCGCTCTCCATGTAAAACTCGTTGAAGTTCGGAAACCCCTTCTTCGCGCCGATAATCATCGGCACGCCGAACACGTTGATGGCCGAAACGCCGCTGTGGATTCCCAGACCGAGATTCGCAAAAACAGCCGGATTTGCTAGGTTCCACGGCACCGACAAAGGCTGGTCGGCTTCGTAAGCACTGATTACTTCGCTAAATCCACAGATGGAAACATTTGTCACGAGCGCCCCATTGAAATTCCTCACGAGCGCCACATTGTAAATTGGCCGGAACACGCTGGGCAGCGGCGTCGGTGGTAACAAAGTGTCGTAATAACGATTCGTCGTGGAGTCATAGATGTTCGCGGCGAGCTGGAGCAGGCGGTTGACGGCGGGAGAATAAACAAAGTTGCCGTTTATCAAGACGGGAATGTTTGTGATGCCAAACGCAGGAATCTGGTTGGTCATGCCAAAAAAGGGAAGGTTGGTCATGCCCAATCCGGTTGGGTCGTTGACGACGTTACTGAAGCCATTGTAGTAAAAATAATTGTTGGTTATGCCGTAGTAAGCGAAAAGATAATTCGATGGATTTGCCTGGAACCAGTTCGTCGTGTAAAGCCGCAACATCTGGTTGGCAGCAGCCGTGAAGAAATTGGTCGCTGCCCACGGAACGAAATTGGTTTCTGCGCCCGGCACGATGACGATGTTGGTGACAATCCCGTTGAGGTCGGTTTGAACGACGGCGTTGGAATAATTCAGATTGATTTTGCCCGATTCCGGCGCGGAATCGGAACCCAACTCGCCGAGCATCCGGTAAAACGTGTAGCGGTCGTAGGTGGAATTGTTTGTCCCCCCGAAAGTATTCGTGCCGGCGGCGAGCAAGCGGTCGGTAAAGCCGGGCAATGTTGCGCCGATTTCAGTTTCGTTGGTGTTGAACAATCCCTCCGCCGTGAAAAATTGGTTCGTGTTGTCCGCGCCGGCCCAAGGCAACTGTGGATTGTCGTTATCGGCTGGCAACTGAAAACCTGTTTGCAAAATTCCGTCACTATAACCGTCAATGTTGTCATATAAAAACGCGATGTGCCCGAGACCGGCGACGCCGAACAAACTGTCCACCGAAGCAAGCGAGTTGTAATTGTTTGCGTAACGGTAGGCCAGCAGTGCGCGCGCGTCGTCAAAGGCAAGACCTTGGTTGGCATTGCCGAAAGGCTCATTGTATTGATAATAGAGGTCTGAACCAACCGGCGCACCAGGACCTGAGCCAACAATTTGACCCCATTCATTCGTATTCAAGTCAGCCAGAAACGCGGCCAGGTTGATTTCCCAGGAGCCGACACCTTCGTTGCGGAAAAATCTATCACGAATACTCGCCCCCGGATTCACAGTAATAATTGTCCCTGGCGAAGGTGCGGTGCCTTCGTCGAAAACCTGATTGTGAATGGCGTTGATGTCGAGGGTGTTGCCGACGGGCACGGCGATGAAGGCGTAGCGCGCCACAAACAGGTTGTTCGGCCCGTGCGGCGCGTCAGGGTGGTCCAGCACGCCAATCCATTCCGGGTCGCCAACTTGGAAGTTGGTCACCACGTTGACCGGGTTGTTGTCTTCCGTTCCGTCCGGGTGCAAAAAATCACCGTTGTTAGCAATCACTGGCAAGTAGCCGTTCGGGTCGTCCACGCCATTGCGGTTGAGATCCAAGTAAAACCGGTTTTCCACGGCGTGCGTGACAAGGTTGCTCAGATAAACCGGCGCGCGCGGAAGATAAAAAAGATTGGCGATGTTCTGGATGAGGTTGTTGCCGGCGATGGGATTGCCGCTGGGATCATTGTAATTGACGTTGGTGGGATTCGCCGAGCCGGTCTGGAAGCCCACTCCGTTGATGTAATTGGTGGAGACGAGCAGGCCGAAGTTGTAGGCGGCGACGTTGGTGGTGGCAAAGATGTTGGCGACGATTTGCGCCTCGGCATTGGCGAACGCAGCTTCAGCGGCCAGCCGGGCGCTGGCGGTGTCGGTGGTGGTGGTGACGGCGTTGCGTTCGCGGCGGCTGATGGCCAGAAAGGCGACGGCCATGATGAGCGTCACGGAAAGCAGAATCAGCGTGATGATCAGGGCCACGCCCTCTTTGGATTGACGATTGACGATTGGCGATTGACGATTGGCAACAGCGGTATTCGCCGATTTTTTCCAAATCGTAAATCGTAAATCGTAAATCGTAAATTTGTTCTTCATTGATAGGCCGAGGGATCAACGTTGGGTATGGTCACGCGCTGGCGGAAAATATGGACCTTGCCGGCCTGCTGCTTGAGATAATCGGTCTGCAACTGGGAACCGTTTAGCCAGGTTGCGGCGCGCTGGAGGGTGCGGTCTTCGAGTACGCCGAGTTGGATTTCCACGGACGCGGGCAGCGCGTTGCTGAACATGTAAAAGCCGACCTCGCCCAAAGCAGGCGGAAGAAAGAGGACGTTTTTCGCGGAGTTGGTATATCCGAAGGCGTAGCCGTTCGTCATCCAGACACCGTTGGTGTCATAGGCGCGCACGGTCAAAGCCACCACGCCGTCCAGCAAATGGCTCCAGTTCGAGTTGGTGTAGGTATTGGCCGTGAGCGACGACATGAAGTTGGTGAAAAGCGTCACCGGGTCCGCTGCCGCGACATTGGTGGTCATGTAAAAACGGTAAAGCGGGTACAAGTCGTTCGTTGCCGCCGGGTTGACGGCGTAACCGGTGCCGAACCATGCCGGACTACCGTTCAGGTTGCCGCGGCTCAAGATGAAAAAGTCTTCCAGCACATTGGTGCGCTGCCGATTACTCGGACTGGCCAGCAGCAGTTGAATGAGCGGCTGGGTGTTGTAATAAAAGTTGGTGCTGGCGTAAAAATTCACCGCGCCCGCATAATTATTTGCGAGGATGTTGCTTTGCCCAAAAGACGGCGCCATCTGCCGCAAATCCGCCGTCATCATGTCCATGGTCGCGCGGCCGCCTTCGAGCACGTCGGTCTGCGTGATGCTGGCGCGAAACGCCGTCTGCGTGCTGTTGAACACCGCCATCAACGCCACCACGATGAGCGACAACAGCGTGATGGCCACCAGGATCTCAATGAGGGAAAAAGCGCGGGGAGCGCACCCGCCTCGGGTGCAGTTTTTCGCGCCCTCGCGGAAAACATCGTCCGCACAGGGAAATTCCCCGGACACAACCATCATCTCCTCCCGCAACATTGGACGCGAGGCGCGTCCAGCCACACCCGAGGCGGGTGTGCTCCCCAAACCGTGTCGCTGGGAAATTGGGAATTTCGAATTCATTGAACGCTGACGACGTTGGTAAAGGATTGCGGCTGGTAAAAATACAGCCACTGGCCATTGGTGAATATCTGCGTCATTTGCCCGGCGACCATGGTGCGAAAGCTCTGGCGGCTGGCGCCCAGGCTGCCATTGGGCAGTTGCGGCCAGAGAAACGTCAGCCGCAACTCATGCAGACAGGCGGTCAGATTTGTCGTGTAGAGCGAAGGCGCGTTCGTGTCGGTCGCCACTGGCGCGTTGACGCACAGGACGCGATAGGCAAAGGCATCGGCCTGGATGATTTGGTTGTCCTGCGGCGGTTTCTCCACCGCCGGCCCGCTCAACGAGCGGACATAGGCGACGACGTGGTTGCTGAGGTAACTGCTGTTGAAAAGATTGTAGGTGGGCGTAAAATTGTTGACATCGGTGAATTCCGGCGTGCTCAAAAGCCCGATGATGTTCGTCCCGCTGTTGAGGGGGAACGGCGACGTAGGATATGGCGCCGTGGCTGAGCCCGCGACATAGTTGTAACCATTCACTCCCCTCTTGTTGAAGCTGCCGTCAGGGTTGAACCACGTCCAGTTATTCGTGATGGCATAAACGTAATTGGTCAAATCGTCCAGTCCGCGCGCGCCGTTGCGGATGGCTTCGAGGAAGACGGTCGCGTCCTGGTTGATGATGGTTTCCTCGCGGTTGTCGCGCTGCGTGCGCATGCCGATGGGCAGCACACCGATGATGGCGACGAGCGCAATGCCGATGATTGCCAGGCTGATGGCAATCTCGACCATCGTGAAGCCGCGGCAAGTGACACGTGACACGTGACACGTGACAGGATTTGCCGCCCTGCTTTTTCGTGTCACCTGCCACTTGTCACTTGTCACTTTGTTTGAAATTTTCATGGTCCCATCTTGTGATATTCCAAAACCGCGCGGCCCGTCAGCCAGCCAATGTGAACGATGTTGTAGGCAATATTGGTGCTGTTGCCGGGCGGCATTTCCATAACGTCGGGCGAATCATTCACTCCGATTTGCAGCGCCTTGGTATTGGGGTCAATCGCGGGCAACACGCTGCCGTGCGCCAGCGGGATGTATTCGTCCCGGCCCGAAACCAACTGGCCCCGATAGTCGAACGCGATGTAAGGCAGCCAAGGCAGTGGAGGGGGAGGGACGACGCTGGCAGACGTTTCCGTGGGAAATGGAATGGTGTTGGTGTAAGCGAATGGCGCAATGGGGTAGGACGCGCCGGTGATTTGATCCGTAATCGTGTTGGTGCCGGCAAACTTTTGCAGCGCAATGAACGAGCCGTCCGGCAACGTCTGCCACGGCGCGAGATAGTGCCAGGCATGTTGCCCCGGCTGATCACCCATCGCGCCGCGGGCAACGAAGTTGTAGCCGCTCAATTGCTCGCCGCACAGATTAACGGCGGCATTTGTCTGCGCGGGCGTCAGGCTGTTCCACCAAGTGTTGGGAAAATTTCCCGAGATCACCCAAAAATTCGTCGGGACGAAAACCAGATAGACGGTGGTACGCTGGCTGATGGCCAGTTGGCGCGCGCGGGCCACGCCGTCGAGCAACTGCCGCGAGGCGCTGATGTTGACGTCCGATTTGCCGAAATTTTTGAGCGCCGGCACGGTCAGCGCGGCGAGGATGCCGAGAATGGAAATCACCACCAGCAACTCGATGAGCGTAAAGGCGGTAGGGACAGCGCGCCGCGCTGTCCGGACGCCGCAGCGCGGCGTCCCTACCAAACTTTTTATGCACTTTGAATTCGCCACCGCCGCGCGCATCGTTTTTGGCGCCGGCAGATTGCGCGAAGCCGGCGCCTTGGCCAGAGAATTCGGTTC
>JBEKJN010000166.1:0-6351 GCA_050011235.1 Verrucomicrobiota bacterium
CGATTGAACGGGTCACATACGCTATTTCTGTTGCCTTTACATTTTCGCTGCGGACAAATTCTGCAAATCGTTTGAGCGTGGACTGACATTGCGACGAATAGCGTTCGTTCAGTTTGCGTTTGCGCGGAATTTTTGTCCATTCTTGGAAAAGATTTTCCAGCAATACCGTTTTAATTGCTTCGCCGGTTTTAATCTCGTAAAGCTTTTCCACCAACCGCACCGATCCTTGTCTCGTGCGCGCCTCCTCTATAACGCTGTCCAATTTTGCCCGCGCACCCACGCGGGACCGCTCGAAATCCATATCGCCTTCATCCCTCAAAGATAAGGATGCAGGGGGAGTTCCTTTCACTTTTACGCCAAGGTTAAGGCACTGACGGTGGCCGTTGATTTCAAAGCGGCCATACCAAAACGGGCGAACCCGTCCATTTTTTTCGATACGTAATTCGAGTGGCATAATGTATTTGTGATTTCAAAGCTGCAATGTTACTGCCTGAAACTTGCAGAAACCACTGGAACAAAGATAAGCGAAAAACCCAACAAAGCAACCAACAAAAGCACTCGTATTACTAAAAAGTGGTTGCGGGGGTAGGATTTGAACCTACGACCTTCAGGTTATGAGCCTGACGAGCTACCGGGCTGCTCCACCCCGCGATCAGAGAGTAAATCACTTTGCCCGCCAACCGGAAAAGGCGCAAGGATTTTCGTCAAAACGGCCGGACCCCATACCCAATCCAATAACCAAAAAGTTTCAGGTATTCCAAATAGACGCGTCGCGCAAAACGCCGGCCCGGCCAGTCGGCGCGCGCATAGTCAACATACGACGGGCGCGAATAAAATTTTATCTCCGGCGCATAATGCCGGAAACTCGCCAGCGCCCGCCGCGAATGATACCACGAAGTGACCAGGATGACGCGGCCCGGTTTTTGCTCGCGGAGCAGTTTGACGGTCAACTCCGCATTTTCCCGGGTCGTGCGCGATCGGGTTTCAAGTCCAATCACATCCGCCGGCACGCCGTCCTCGATCAATAACTGCCGGTTGATTTCGCAATCGCCCCAGCCGCTGACGATGATGCGCGGCGCGGCATGTTCCTTGAAAAGTTCCGCCGCGCGTTCCGGCCGCTCGGACGAACCGCCACCGAGGACCACCATCACGTCCGCCTGCGTCGGCCCGCTGTCCACGCACAAAAACTTCTGGGGAAAAGCAATCGCCGCAACGGCCAGCGCCAGCAGCAGGACAAAAACGATGATGACAGTTCGCCAGATTCTTTTTCTCACGCGCGAAAAAGGTTATCCCAAGCAGCGAATTTTCGCCAGTCGACCAAAACTGTTGAATTTTGGGCTAAAAAACGCGCGAACGGCTGCCCGTTCGCGCTTGAATTGATTCCGCCAGGATTAGTTGGCTTCTCTTCCCGCTTCTTCCTTGCCCGCCATTTCCTGATCCCGCTCGGCCATCGCGGCTCTGCGCGACAACCGCACACGGCCTTTTTCGTCCACGCCCAAGCATTTGACGGTGATTTCATCGCCGACCTTGACAATGTCCTCGGTCTTCTTGACGCGGAAGTTGGCGAGTTCGCTGATGTGGACGAGGCCGTCCTTGCCGGGCAGAAACTCGACAAACGCGCCGAATTCCTTGATGGTGACAACCTTCCCGCGATAAATCTTCCCCGGTTCGGCTTCGGCGGTCATGCCCATGATCGCGTCGCGGGCAATCTTCATGCCCTCCGCCGAGACGGAGAAGATGTTCACCGTGCCGTCGTCTTCGATGTCAATTTCGCAACCGGATTCCTCGACGAGTTTCTTGATGTTCTTGCCGCCAGGGCCGATGATCGCGCCGATTTTCTCCGGATTGATTTTGATCGTTTCGATGCGGGGAGCGTATTTGCTGATTTCCGGACGCGGCGCGGCCAGGGTTTTGGCCATTTCCGCCAGGATGTGCATCCGGGCGACGCGGGCTTTTTCAATCGTCTCGGTCATGAGCGCGTGCGGCAGGCCCTTCAACTTGAGGTCGAGCTGGAAGCCGGTGATGCCCTTTTCCGTGCCGGCGATTTTGCAATCCATGTCACAGTAATGATCTTCCCAGCCGAGGATGTCGGTGAGGAGCTGGTATTTGGAAATTTTCTCGCCGCTGTATTCGGTGCACAGGCCAACGCTGATGCCCGCGACGGGGCGAATGAGCGGAACTCCGGCGTCCATGAGCGCCAGCGTGCCGCCGCATACGGTCGCCATCGAGGTCGAGCCGTTCGATTCCATGATCTCGCTCGTGACGCGGACGGTGTAGGGATAATCCTTCAACGGCAGCATCGGTTCGAGGCTGCGTTCAGCGAGCGCGCCGTGGCCGATTTCGCGCCGGCCCGGGCCGGCGATGCGGCCGGTCTCGCCGACGGAGAAGTTCGGGAAGTTGTAGTGCAGGATGAATTTCTTTTCGCTGTCGCCGCCCGTGTAGGAATCGAATTCCTGCACGTCGTCGCCGGTGCCGAGCGTGACGAGCGTGACGGCCTGGGTTTCACCCCGGGAGAACAATGCCGAGCCGTGCGCTCGCGGCAGAATGCCCACTTCGCTGGAAATCGGGCGGACGGCATCAAACGCGCGGCCATCGAGCCGCTTGCTGCTGTTCAAAATCAAACTGCGGACGGCTTCCTTTTGAATGTAATAAAAGGCGTCCTTGACGATGAAGTCGGTGACCTTTTCCGCGCCAAACTTCTCGATGAGTTTCGCGCCAACCTCATCCTGAATGGCCTTGACGGCGTCTTCGCGGGCGAGTTTGCCGGGCGTGAGCAACGCGGGCACAAAGCGTTCGCCAACGAGCTTCCTGGCCTCCTGCAAAATTTCGTCGGGCGCGACGTTGAGCGTGATCTCGCGTTTCTTCCGGCCGGCCCTGGCCACCAGTTCCTTCTGCGCGGCGATGATCGGCTGGACAGCTTCGTGGCCGAATTTCAACGCGGCGCTGAAGTCGGCCTCGGAAATTTCCTTCGCCGAGCCTTCATACATCACGATGTCGGATTCGTTGCCGACATAGACGAGGTCGAGGTCGCTTTCCTTCATCTCGCCATGCGTCGGATTCGCGACGAATTTTCCGTTGACGCGGCCCACGCGCACCGCGCCGAGCGGCCCGGCCCACGGAATGTCGCTGATCATCAGGGCCGTGCTCGCGCCGATGATGCTCAGAATGTCCGGGTCGTTCTCGCCGTCGGCGCTCAACAGGATGCTTTGCACCTGGACTTCATTATACCAGCCCTTGGGGAACAAGGGACGGATTGGCCGGTCGGTAAGACGGCAGGTGAGAATTTCCTTTTCTGTCGGACGCCCTTCGCGTTTGAAGTAGCCGCCGGGGAAGCGGCCCGCCGCCGCCGCCTTTTCGCGGTAATCCACGGTGAGCGGGAAAAATTCCTGGCCTTCCCTGGCCTTGGTCGCGGCCACGGCGGCCACGATGACGATGGTATCGCCGAGCTGGACGGTTACCGCGCCGTCCGCCTGTTTGGCGAGTTTTCCGGTTTCAATGACGATTTGTTTATCGCCCACCTGGGCGGTGATTTTTTCTGGCATAACTATTTCTGCCCGTCACCGCCGGAGAAACTTCAGTGAACTCCGAACGTTTTCGGAGCTGAATGAAATTACCCAGTGGTGACGGATTTTTCATACGCGATGTGGTTGGTTAAGGAATCGAGCCATTCGCGCTGGCTGGCTCAAATCCGACGGCGGAAGGCGGCTCGATTTAAAAACACCGCGCCTCCGCAAAAAATTCAATGGCGCAGTTTCAATTTCTTCGTGACCGCCTGATAACGGCTCAAGTCGTTGTTTTGCAGATATTCCAACAGGCGCCGGCGCTGGCCGACCATCATCAACAGTCCGCGACGCGAGCTGTGATCCTTTTTGTTGGTCTGCAAATGCTCGGTCAAATGATTGATCCGCTGCGTGAGCAGGGCAATTTGCACGTCCGCCGACCCTGTGTCGCCGTCATGCAACTTGAACGATTCGATTACCTTCGTCTTTGCTTCCATATTCGATTAAGCGCGACAGATTAGTTATTCACAACCTCAGTGTAAAGCACTTTCAAACCGTCCGGTTTTGACATGGAACCTGTGAATTCATTGGTTATTCATCATTTCCACGCGTTGCCAGCGCCAAATCAAACGGCGCTTCGTTTGCGGGGTCAGCTTGAAATTTTCGCCAATCCGCAGCCCCTCAATCCAAAAAATCCCGCCCGTCTCCGCCGCCGCAACAACCAGTTGGCGACGGCAGAGGCGCGGAATTTTCTGGTTCACGAACCAATCCTGGAGTTTTAGCGCCGATTTCATGCCGATGGGTTGGAAACGGTCACCCGGACGCCAGTGGCGCAATGTGATTTGTTCGCCGACCCTGTCTGCGTCAAAAAATTCGCGCCCGATTCGTTTGCTCAAATGCGGGCGATTTTTCACGCCTTCAAAATCCCAGCGGAATTGAGCGCCGGCAAAATCCACCTCCCCTGCCCTGCCAGACAATTCCACCACAAGCTCGCTTGCATTGAATTCGAACGGTTGCCGCGTCCGCAATTTCACCGAGCCTGCTGCGTCGCGAGAGATGAACAACGCGGGACCAACGTTCACAAAACTGCCGGCTGATTTGCGGAGGCTTTCAATCAGTTCAAATTCCGCCGGCACACCGAGGCCGGCCAACTGCAATTGCAGAACGCGCCGCTGAACCGCGATCGGCAGGTTTGCAAAGGTAGGGACGCCGCGCTGCGGCGTCCGCGGGCGACCCGGCTGGCCATCTCTACCAGTCTCTTTCAGCCATTGTTGCGTCATGCCAGTGACGATGTCCGCCTCCGCGCCGATGATTTCCATCAATCGCAAAACCGTTTTCGCCAGCCCCGGTTGATATTTTTTGCGCAGCAACGGCAGCAATTCATTGCGAATGCGGTTGCGAGGTGCGGCGAGCAAGGCGTTGGTCGCGTCTTCGCGGAAACGAATTTTATTTTCGCGCGCGAATTCTCGCAATTCGGCCTTGGTCACGCCGAGCAACGGGCGGACCAGTGTGATTTTCCCGTTCACGGGCGATGGCGAACGCCATTTCATTCCCGCCAGACCTTCACCACCCGCACCGCGTAAAAGGCGCAGGAAAAAAAGCTCTACTTGGTCGTCCGCGTGATGCGCCAGCGCCATGACGCGGATGCCGCGTTTCTTCGCGGCGCGCGCGAAAAATTCATGACGCAATTTTCGCGCGGCCATTTCAATTGAAAGTTTTGAATTCTCCGCGAACCGCCTCACGTCGGCGCGTTCGACGACAACGGGCAACCCCATCACCGCGGCGGTTTTACGGACGAGCCTTTCGTCGGCGCTGCTGCTGCGTCCGCGGAGTTGGTGGTTGAGATGCGCCACGGCCAGTTTCCACCGGTGCCGCGCCGAGAGCGTGTGAAGCAAACGAAGCAGCGCCATCGAGTCCAATCCGCCGGAAACGGCCATCAAAACAGCCTGACCTCGCTCGAGCAGCCGGCGGTCCTGGATGTTATTTTCAACGCGCTGAAGCAAATCGCTCACGCCTTGATGCTACCGCATTGGCGGAGCGGAGCAAGAGTGGCGGAACTTCAGGGTAACACCATGATGCGATAAAACCGCTGCGGCGAGGAACCGATGGCATTGGCGTCGGACACCGTCAAATTGCCATTGGTGGCAACGAGTGGTTTGCCAAGATTAATCCAGTTGGTCTGAATCAAATTCGTCGTGTATTGCACCTGATAAACCAATCCAGCCGCTGTCCCCCAAGTAAGATTGAAGGTGCTGGAAGTTTTCGTTGTTGCCTGGAATGCCGGCACTGGAATCGGTGTTACGTTGATGTCATCAAGGCCAAGGTAAAAGGGGTCATCCCGGAATCCCAACTGGAGAACCGTGCCGGGGCTGGTGGCCGGGACGATGAATTGCAAATTGGTCCACCCGATCCCGCCAATGTTGACTTGATCGAAAAGCGTGTTTCCATTCCAAGAGACGCTGAATTCATTGGGCGTATTGGGAGATCTGTTCGGGCTGTCCACCCAGAGCGAGAGCAAATAGTTCTGCCCGGCAAAAGTCGGCAAGGTTTGGGAAAGATAACCCAGTGAACCAAGAGGGCCCAGTGACGCGCCGTAGGTGCCCGAATGAACGAACCGCGAATTGCCGCTGGTCACGGAGGTGTAAGCGGTGTTGCCGGATTGAGTCCAGCCGGTAAAATCACCGGTTTCAAAACCGCCGTTTTGAACCAGTGGTTGTCCAACCAGCAAGGTGAACGGCAGGGTGACAGCCCCACCATTCTGGTTGGTGATCACCACGTTCGGATTGTAGATTCCAGAGGCAAGACTGTTGGCGGCGGAATTCAAGCTCACCGTTAATGTGGCTTGCCCGCC
>JBEKJN010000167.1:0-6324 GCA_050011235.1 Verrucomicrobiota bacterium
CCCCGATCAATGGTTGGAGCATCACCTCACTCATCATCTGTTCTATGAGCAACGCAAGGACCGCAAAAACTATTTTCAATTGGTCGCCGAACTCAACCCCGGCTTAGGTTGACGCCAATGCGGCAAGCGGGAGGAAGTAATTTATGAAATTCAGCACCCAAATCGCAATGGCCGCCCTGGCAATCTCTTTAACTTCCTGCGCGACCCCGAGACCGCCGCAGGCATTTCACAATACCGATAATAACGCCGTGATTATTGAGTCTTTGGATGGCAAGACCGGCCAGATGCTCGGACCAACCGCCTCTGGCAGGGAGGAAAACGATGCCGTTTTGGCTAAAGCCATGGGCGTGGCCCAACGCCAGACGGCCGTGGTGATTCTTGAGAATTACACCGAGCCACGGATTGGCTGGCAATACCGTGAACGCGGCACATCCTGGTTTGTTGGGTTACGGGGTCTTGGATATCAACACATTGTCTTCCTACGAGGCACAGGCGTCGCCAACCCCGAGGGCTTGATAACCCTCGTCGAATACTTTTGATAACGCCGGAACGGTTTAATCCGCTTGGAAGCTGCCAATCAAGGTATTCCCGCCTTTCTTCATTGAACGACTGTCTCTGTCTGCTTGATAATCGCCGGAACAATGGCAGAGGAACTGCAACTGCGCATTCACGGTAACGCTTCGTTGCCGACGTTGATTTATCTGCCCGGCTTGCATGGTGATTGGACACTCATCGGCAGCTTTCGCCACGCCCTCGGCGGCCGGGCGCGTTTCGTGGAGGTGACTTACCCGCGCACGCTGTCCTGGTCGCTGGACGATTACGCGGTGGCCATTGAAACTGCGTTGGAACAACATGGCATCACCCGCGGCTGGCTGCTTGGCGAATCGTACGGTTCTCAGCCCTTGTGGGCATTGATCGGGCGGGGAAAATTTGGGGCGCAGGGCGTGATTTTGGCGGGCGGCTTTGTGAAACATCCCATGCGCTGGGCGGTGCGATTGGCCGAAAAACTGACGGGCAGGATTTCGAACACGTTTTTCGTCTGGATTATCTTCAGCTACGCGAAGATTGCGCGGTTCAGATATCGCCACTCACCGGAGGTGCTGGCAACGATTGATGAATTTGTCGCCCGCCGGACAGAATTGGACCGCCGTGCGGCGCAGCATCGTCTGCATTTGATTGCCGAAAACGATCCACGTCACATCGCCAGCCAGACGGTGTTGCCGGTCTTCGGTTTGAGTGGCTGGCTTGATCCCATTGTGCCGTGGCCGTGGGCGCGGCGCTGGCTCAAGAAAAATTGCCCGTCCCTGCACGATTACAAAGTCCTTCGGAGAGCGGACCACAATGTTCTCAGCACCGCGCCGAAGGAAGCGGCGGAGCAGGTCCTGGAATGGATGGTTTAGTCATTTACGATTTACGATTTACGATTTACGATTTGATACGCGAATTTTAAACGGTTTCGTAAATCGTCAATCGCGAATCGCATATCAATATGACACGACAACAGGTTCTCGACCTTTACTTCCTCGACGCCCGGCACAAGTTGATTGAAGTCGCCGCCTTCCTCGACCGCGTCGAGCGCGCCAGTGGCAGGGACGATTTTCGGTTGAAAGCCTTTCGCACTGCCGTTGGCAAGTTGGGCAACAAGAAAAAAGAAAAGGTAAAAAACGTTTTGCTGGCTTTCAGCGATCCGACAACGGAGCCAATTGCCATTGCGACCACCAAAGTTGCCTGTGGCGCATATCCCGGCACAAAATAATTCTCAGGCCTTCTCACCTCTCACTTCCCATGCGCTACATCGAACCCCACGCCCACATGGTCAGCCGCGTCACGGATGATTACGAACGCATGGCCATGGCCGGTTGCGAGGCGATCTGCGAGCCGGCGTTCTGGGCGGGTTTTGACCGCAGCTCGGCCGCCGGGTTTTACGATTACTTCCGCCAGCTCACCGAGCATGAACCGAAGCGCGCGGCGAAATTCGGCCTGAAACATTTCTGCTGGCTGTGCATCAATCCCAAGGAAGCCGAAGACGTGAAGCTGGCCGAAGAAGTGATTGCGCTGATTCCAAAATTTCTCAACCGCCCAAACGTGCTCGGCATCGGCGAAATCGGTTTGAACAAAAATTCGCGGAACGAACTGAAGGTCCTGGAAATGCAGGTGGATCTCGCGGCCTGGCACGACCAGTTGATTCTGGTCCACACGCCGCACCTGGAGGACAAGCTGAAGGGCACGCGGCTGATTCTGGACGTGTTAAAGGATGACAAACGCATCCGGCCGGAGCGCGTCATCATTGACCACGTGGAGGAACACACGGTTGGGCTGGTCCTGGACGCGGGCCATTGGGCGGGCATGACGCTTTATCCCGAAACGAAATGCACACCGGCGCGCGCGATTGACATCCTGGAGACTTACGGGAATGAACGCGTTTGGCTGAACAGCGCGTGCGATTGGGGCGTGAGCGATCCGCTGGCCGTGCCAAAAACCGCGTTGGAAATGAAACGGCGCGGACATCTGCTCACGGCGATTGACAAGGTGGTTTTCCAAAACCCGAAAAAGTTCCTGGGCCAGTGTGCGAAGTTCAAAATTTAACGTAGCGGCTTTCGGCAGAAAGCCGGACGATTGTGAAAAAATGCGGCGCTCTGCCGGGACGCCGCTACGGTCAAAACGCCCAAATGTTTCCCGCCGAACTGACCGGCATGAACTGGCCGTTGCCAATGTACTGCAACTCGACGGACGAGCCTTGAGGCCCGGTGATGTAACCGTTTGTTCCCGTTGTACTCGTGGTGGCGGCCAAAGAAGCCACGGAGGTATAAATTCCGCCACCATAAACCACGGTTGCCAGCTTGCTGCCATCCGCCGACAAGGCGACACAGTACCAATTGTTGCTGGGCGCATTGACTTGAGCCCATGTCAAACCCGAGTTGCTGGAAAGATAAATCCCACCTCCGTAAACTACTGCTGCCAGTTTGCTGCCGTCAGATGACGAGGCAATGGAGGCCCAATTGGTGGTGGCCGGGGCACCGTTGGTTTGCTGCGCCCAGTTTGACCCCAAATTGGCCGACGTGTAAATTCCGCCGCCAACGGCGACAGCGGCCAATTTGCTGCCATCCGCGGAAGAGGCAACCGAGATCCAGTTCGGATTTACGGGCAGACCGGTGGTTTGTTGCGCCCATGACTGGCCGGCATTGGCGGAAGTGTACAGTCCGCCGCCATGAATCACCGCGACCAGATTGCTGCCATTCGCCGAGGACGCGACGTAATACCAATTCGGAGTTCCGCTCGGCAGGCCGGTGGTTTGTTGATTCCAAGTCGCGCCCGAATTGGTGGAAGTATAGATTCCATTTCCGTTGGCCGCCGCCACCAATTTGCTGCCGTCCGAAGATGAAGCGACCGAAATCCAATTCAAACCGCTGGTTGATCCGCCGATTCCCCAGCCGCCGGATGCGCTGGATGAATTGGTATAAAGCCCTCCACCATAGTTCGCCGCCACCAATTTGCTGCCATCCAAAGATGAAGCAATGGCGCGCAAACCGGCAAAGGTCGTATTCGTCGCCACCCAGGTCTGTCCGGAATCAGACGAGAGATAAATCCCCCCGCCGGAGCCAAAAATCGTGGCGGCCAGATTATTGCCATTGGCAGACGATGCGATGCTGTCCCAATTCTGTGAGATGAGCGCGGAGGTCAACCGCCACTGGGATCCCCCAAAACTGGAAAAATTTCCTAATATGGATTGATTGGTATTTTGCGCAACTCTCCAGCCGCCCGCGCCCGCGCCGGAAATACGCACGATATCACCCGCGGTCGGCGATGGCGGCAGCGTTACCGTCGTCAATTGGGCATTGGTCAGAAGATAACCGGCGTCCGACATCGCCTGGGTGGAAGTGCCCGACACGACGATCCATCCCACGAGGCCGTTGCCGAAAAAGCTGCCGGAAAAGCTGTTGCCCAGGTTGGTAAAGGTATTGACCCCGGTAAAGGTGTTCGTGCCGGCAAAGGTATTGGCGCCTTTGAAAGAGTTATTGCCGGTGAAAGTATTGGAACCGATGAACGTCTGGTTGCTGTTCACAAACGCGGTGTTGGACGGCAATTGACTGTCTGCCAGAACCCCGGTCAAATTCGCCACATTCACATTGAACACTCCGCCACCGTTGCCGATGAACGTGCCGTTGAAAGTTCCGCTGAAAACGTTCCCGTTGTTGGTCAAGGCCACCGTGTCGGTGTAACCCGCAAACACGCTCGCAGGCAGTGTGCCGGCCAACTGTGCCGCCGGCAAACTGCCCGACAAATTGCTCGCGGTGTTGGCAAAGATGGCATAAGGCACCGGCGTCAGGTGTTGCCGGGGCACAAGCACGGTGAACGCGTTGATGCTGCCGTTGGTCCGCACACCGATGTCCAGCCAGCGGTCCAGGCCGGTGAAAACGCCCGGACCGTAATCGAGCGTGACGGTGAACAGACCGTTGCTCACGGCGGTCGCGGAGTTCGTGAGCGGCCCGGCGATAACGGTGCCGGGAATGTTGGTGGAATCGTAAATCGTAAATCGTAAATCGTAAATTCCTCCCGCCGGATTGCCGCCGTCGTTGAGCCGGCCCTGATACATGAACGCCGTGCCTTGGGCGTGAAGCGCCTCACACGGGAGAAATGCCGCGATAACCACGCAAAACAGCGATGAAATGATACATCGTTTCACAGAGAGGTTCATTATAAACCAACATCCACGACAGTTCAATCCCGAAGCGTCGGGAATTAATTCGCGCGGTTTCAAACCGTCGTGCAAGTCAAAGGCCGCTCGCTTGAAGAATTGAGCATGGCAACCTGTGCCACGGCAAAAAGCTTCTTTTCCAAACCCGGGTGATGTTTGAAAAGTAGCGCAGGCGTCCCGCCTGCCCGGTTGGCGAAAAATTCTTCTGAATTGAATTCTGCTCGCGTTAACGAGCTCGCTGACGCAGGCGGACGCCTGCGTTACGTTACGGACTGCTCAATCGGAAAAATAAATTTCCCATGGGCGAGGTGATGGTCACGCTGTTCGTGCCGTTGGCGGTATTGATCGTGCCGCCGTAACCGGGCCAGTTCGACGTGGACAGATTGTTGTTGGTCTGGAGCGTATAACTGCCCGTGTTCGGCCAGGAAACGACGACGCTGTTTGGTCCGACAAACGTGATGGTCAGGTTTGGCAGACCGGGCGTTTGCACCACGGCAATCAAACTCCAAAACCCGCCGGCGAGCGAATAACTGCCGCCGGTCATGGCGACACCCGCATCCGGCTGGCCGATGGTGCCGCTGACCTGATACGTGCCACCGGTGCTCGTGCCGCCACCTCCGGCGACTTTATACCAGTCAATTGAGTATTGCGCGTTTGCCGCCGCTGGAAGCAGGAGTGCGGCGGTGAGGAACAATGTTTTAAGGATGTTTTTCATGTTACGCTGTGCTGTTGATTAGAAAAGAGGCTTCATTTGCCGACAGTCCCCGGCCCGCCAACTGCCCCGATTGTCATGGGCTTTGAAATTGTCATCGTTTCCGTGGAGGAGCCAGGGCCTTTGATCAGGATTTCTCCATTTGTTGGAACGTTAGCCACCCCCAGGGCCATTGTGTTGTAGGGGGTGTACCAAGTGCCGTTGCCGGGGTTTGAATTGCCGAACTGCACATAGACAAGGCCGCCCATGGTAAAAACAAGGGCATCGATCGTGCCTTGCCCGTTGGGCGTACCCCAGCCGGTGCAAAGGTCATAACCAGTACGGGCGGAGAACTCGGTCGGGCTGCTGCTGTTGAAATTATTGCCATTCGTGATGTCGTGAAAGAACTCGGTATAACCTGCATGCGTGCCAGTCCAGTAGATGGCCGCGTTGGCAAAGCCGACGGACGGCAGGCCCTCTTGCGCCGCCAACTGATTGGCCAAGGCCATGAAGCCCGCCCATAATGGCGCCGCAATACTAGTGCCATCCCAACCCTGCCATTCGCCAGGAAAGCTGATGTCCGCTTCATCGGTATAAGCAACAACGTTGTCCGCAACCATGGCGACATCGGGCATGTTCCGCATCGTCGTCGATCCACCGTTGGCCGACATGTCGATGCCCTGCTGGTACCAGGGAATTGAGTAAGTGGGGCTGATTCCGCCGCCGCTTTCTCCGTACGGGTATTCCGCCGGGTTGTTCCAGACTTTTTCCGAGCTCCAGGCACCACCATTAGCCGTCATCGTCAACTCCGTCCCGCCGACGAGCGTGACGTATGGGTCGTCAAAAGGTGAACCCACAGCGGCCCCCGTAGTTGCCCCGATGTCGCCGGAAGATTGGAAGAACGACTGCCCCTGTGCCGCAAGCTCCTGGAATATTT
>JBEKJN010000168.1:0-6319 GCA_050011235.1 Verrucomicrobiota bacterium
AGGCGGAAAAACTGGCGCACTGTGGCTTCGAGGATTTGAACCCCAAGCCGGACCACCTGCTGCTCTCGTTCGACCCGGCGGAAAAGCTGGTGATGGAATCCTCGGACAAACCCGAGGCGCGCCTCTGCAACTTCGAACTGGTCCGCCGCCAGCCTGCCGTTGAAGCCGCGTCAGCAATTTGACCATACCGCTGGCTTTCCCTTCGCTGGACCGCACCATTTAGGCGGCATCCAATACCTCCCTCTTGCAGTGTGGACAACGACCATCACGCAGCACTCCCCGTATAAAGCGTCCGTATCGGTCTGAGGCGTGACATCTCGGGCAAAATAAACCGTAGTGGCGTCGAATACGACTGACGAAATACGTTGGAACAGCGAGTGCCAACACGAGCGTCATAATGGTCAGCCAGAATGCGAAGCCCTCCGAGCCGGAAACAGAGCGATACCAGTGGAAAGCTGGGTTTAGAAACAATGGCCATGCGTAGAATGGCCCCGTGAACACGAAGAGCAAATAGACCACGGCCAGTGGCCTGACCACTCGTCCAAAACTTTGAACGCGCGACTGGAATTCCTGGCGTGTCATGGAATTGACCGTATGCCCGATGCAAATGCTCGTCCAGCCTGATTTTCGTTTGGCTTATGAATGGAGTGCTCTCAATTTTTGTGCGGGCGTTCTGTTCCGAAGGAACAATCGAAAATAGCCCGGCATTTCAATGCCGGGGCAAGTTAAAAAGCGTCAAGTCCCGCAGGGACGGCCGAAAAGAAACGCTTTTTTCAGTCGTCCCTGCGGGACTCGTTTGTGATACGATCTAATTCCCGGCGTTCAAACGCCGGGCTATTTTCAAAATATCCCTTCGGGACACGGTATTTTCGGTTGTCCGAAAATTCAGATACGCCCTATAAAAAATACGCCCAATAACCTGTTGCCATTCGGCGTTTTTCTGATATTTTCGCTTTCCCTTTTCACCTGGTTAATCGCCGGTCGAATCGGGCAAACGGTCCTTATTCGCATCGAGTTGATGCGGGCCTGTCGCGGCAACTTGTCTCGTCGAAGTCAGACGAAGACGGAAGCGCAGCGAAGGCGGACCACAACAACATCAAACATCAATCCCGTGTTCCGCGGGATGCCTTGAAATGTAGCGGCGGTCTGTGACCGCCGAAAACGACGCTCATAGAGCGCCGCTACAAAATTCGGGGTAACAACCAAAGGAAACTTGTGTTAAGCATTGGCATCAAAGAATTGTTGGATTCGGGCGTCCATTTCGGACACCAAACGCGGCGTTGGAACCCCAAGATGAAGCCGTTCATCTTCGACGCGCGCAATGGCATTCACATCATTGACCTCAGCAAAACCCTCACCCAGCTCGAAGCCGCGTGCGACTTTTTGACCGCGACGGTGCGCAAGGGCGGCAAGGTGCTGTTCGTCGGCACCAAAAAACAGGCGCAACACGCCATCAAGGAAATCGCCAGGGAATGCGGACAATTTCATGTCACCGAACGCTGGCTCGGCGGCACCCTCACCAATTTCAACACGCTCAAACGATCCATCGCCCGGCTCAAGGAAATTGAAAAGATGGACGCCGACGGCTCGCTGGCCAAATACGGCAAACAGGAACAGGCCGTCATCCGCCGCGAAGCAGCGCGCCTGCACAAATACTTCGACGGCATCCGCGAGATGGACCGCATTCCTGCGGCAATCTTCGTCGTGGACATCAAGCGCGAACACAACGCCGTGGCCGAGGCGCGCAAACTCAAGGTGCCCGTCGTCGCCATCGTGGACACAAATTGCGACCCCGATCTCGTAGATTATCCCATCGCAGGCAACGACGACGCCATCCGCTCGGTGCGAATGATTCTGGCCACCATCAGCCAGATTATCACGCAGGCGCAGGCGGAATATGAATCGAAACGCGCGCGCCGGCCGGCGACGGCAGAAACCGCACCGGCTGAAGCACAGCCCGCTGCCGCCACACCGGTTGAAACGCCAATCACCGAAATTGCGCCGATTGGAGCTGTTCCGCCGGTGCTGACTTAAAATTTCCGGTTGCTCTCAACCCTCAACTTTCAACCAACGACAATTTGTATGGCTCAAATTACTGCTGCTGACGTGAACAAACTGCGCGAGATGACCAGCGCGGGCATGATGGATTGCAAACGCGCGCTCGTGGAAGCGAACGGCAACATCAACGCCGCCGTGGACATTCTCCGCAAAAAAGGCCAGGCCACCGCCGCCGTGAAGGCCGCACGCGAGGCCCGGGAAGGCGCCATCGCCCAATACATCGCGCCCGGCGGACAGCTCGGCGTGCTCGTGGAGGTAAACAGCGAGACGGATTTCGTCGCGCGCAATGATACGTTCCGCGCCTTTTGCGATGACGTGGCGAAACGACTCGCCACGGACCCCAAGGCAAACCTGGAGGCCGACCGCGCGGCGCTCGTTGCCAAAATCCGCGAGAACATCAAAATCGCCCGGCACGCGCGCATGGAAGTGAACGGCAACGGACTGATTGCCGGTTACATTCACACCGGCGCGAAAGTCGGCGTGCTCGTCGAGGTCGGCGCGGGCAAGGCCGGGACCGTCGGCAAGGACGAATTCAAGCAGCTCGTCAAGGACATCACGCTGCAAATCGCGGCGGGTCATCCGCACGCGGTTTCGCGCGAGCAGGTGCCGGCGGATGTCATCACCAAGGAACGCGAAATTGCCGCGTCATCCGACCGTCTCAAGGGCAAGCCGCCGCAGGCGATGGAAAAAATCCTGCAAGGCGTTCTGGAAAAATTTTACCAGACCTACTGCCTCGTGGACCAGGGCTTCGTGAAGCGCAATTCCGAGGTGAGCGTGAAGGAACATGCCGCGCAGATTGCCAAGCAACTCGGCGACGAAATCACCATTCGCCGGTTTGTGCGCTTTCAAGTCGGCGTAAGCGCGGCGTAAGCGCGAAAAGTAGGAGCCGACGTGAGGAGGCTCTGAAATTTGTTTTGAAATTGGAGTCTCGTCACCTCGACTCCTACAAATTGCAGAGGCACCCGGCTGGATGCCTTATTTGTTGACGGGCGCGGCTTTGATTTGACCTTTCGCCGGGCGGTTGTTAAAAATCTGGCGTGAACTCTCACGCGCCCCAGTTCGCATGACCGCCACCAAAAGCCCAAAATATTCCCGTGTCCTGCTCAAGCTCAGCGGCGAGGCGCTCGGCGGCAAAGGCCGCAGCAACATTTGCCCCGAAGCCGTGCAGGACATGGCGGAACAAATCCGCGAAGTCCGCGAGTTGGACGTGCAGGTGGTCGTGGTCGTCGGCGGCGGCAATATTTTTCGCGGATTGTCCGGCAGCGAACGCGGCATCGAGCGCGCCACCGGCGATTACATGGGGATGCTCGCCACGGTCATCAACGCGCTGGCGCTGCAGGACGCCCTCGAAAAAATCGGCGTGCCGACCCGCGTACAGAGTGCCATCACCATGTCGCAGGTCGCCGAGTCGTTCATCCGCCGCCGCGCAGTGCGCCATCTGGAAAAAGGCCGCGTGGTCATCTTCGGCGGCGGCACGGGCAACCCGTATTTTTCCACCGACACCGCCGCGGCGTTGCGCGCCAACGAAATCGGCGCGGAAGTGATTTTGAAGGCGACCAAGGTGGACGGCATTTACGATTGCGATCCCAAGAAAAATCCCAAGGCGAAACGGTTCGCGCAAATCTCCTATCTCGAAGCGCTGAAAAAACAGCTCAAGGTGATGGACTCGACGGCATTTTCACTCTGCATGGACAACAAGATGCCTATCATCGTCTTCGATTTGTTCAAGCCGCACAACCTCCGGCGCGTGGTCATGGGCGAAAAAGTGGGAACGCTGGTGACGGGATGACGGATTGGAGTTTTGGAATGATGGAGTAATGGGAAAATTGCAATTACTCCAGCAATCCAATACCCCATTGCTCCGACATGGCTGCTGCTTCGTTTATGGAGTTGAATTTTTTCCCAAAGAGGCGGATTCATATCTTATGAGATTCGCATCGCGCGAGGATGCGGGGCGGCAACTTGGACAATACCTGCGGAAGCAGGGCGTCGAGGTTGACCTGGTGCTGGGCTTGCCGCGCGGCGGGGTGGTGGTCGCCGCGGAAGTGGCGCGCCTGTTGAAGCGCCCGCTCGACGCGCTGATTGTCCGCAAAATCGGACATCCGTGGCACCGCGAATTCGCCGTCGGCGCGCTCGCCGAGCTGGATGTCGTCGTCCTCGACGAAGCTTCCGTGGGGAAAAACCCGGTGGTACGTTTTCAACTGGACGAGGTGATTGCGGAGGAAACCGCGCGTCTGCAAGCCTACCGTTCGCGATTTCATACTGCGACCGCGCCGGTCCTGGAAGGGAAAACCGTTTTGCTCGTGGACGACGGGCTGGCCACCGGCGCGACTGCCGAAGCCGCCGTCCTTTCGGCCAAATGGCAGAAGGCGCGGAGAATTGTCGTCGCCACGCCGGTGGCTTCAACCCACGCGGTTGAAAGGCTGACGCTCGTGGCCGACGACGTCGTGGCGTTGAGGGTGGACCCTGATTTTGGCGCGGTGGGCCAGTATTACGAGGAATTTGAGGAAACGACCGATGAAGAAGTGCTGGCGTTGTTGCGCCATCAGGCAAAAAACGGCCAGGCGCCGCCGTGACGAAGCCGTTTATGCCCGAGCTCCCGGAAGTTGAAGTGCTGGCGCGCCATTTGCGTCCGTTGATTCACGGCAAAACCATTCGCGCCGTGAACGTGCGCCGCGCAAAGGTGCTGTTGCCGACCCCGCCGCGAAAATTTCGCCGGACTTTGCTGGGCGCAAAATTCACCGGCCTGTCGCGGCGCGGCAAATATCTCCTGTTTCAACTTCGCGCGAAGGCTGACGGCAATTCCATTTCCCTGCTTGGGCATCTCGGCATGACGGGCAGAATTTTCCTGGCGCAAAAAGGCCGGCGTTTGCCCAAGCACACGGCGGTGGCGCTCGATTTGGGCGCGAGCAAGCTGATTTATGAAGACACACGCTATTTTGGCCGGCTGACGCTGGACACTTCCGCCGTGACCCGTTTGGGGCCGGAGCCATTGGATGACGGATTCGGGGCGGAGATATTCGCGCAATCGCTGAAGCGCTCGCGGCAGGCGATCAAGGTCAAATTGCTCGATCAAGGACTCGTCGCCGGCATTGGAAACATTTACGCGAGTGAGGCGCTGTTCCGCGCGCGCCTTTCGCCGGGATTGGCAGCGAACAAACTGACCGTGGCACAAGTCCGACGGCTTCGGCGCGCCATTCGCGCGGTGCTGGCCGAAGCCATCGAGTGCGGCAGCACCGTTCCGCTGAATTTGGGCGGGAACAAGTCGGACGACCTATTTTATTTTGGCCGTGCGCCGGGTGCACCGGATTTTTACGAGGAGCGCCTGCGGGTTTATGACCGTGAGAAACAACCCTGCCCGAACTGCCGCCACCCGATCAAACGCATCATCCAAGCCGCGCGGAGCACGTTTTATTGTCCGCATTGCCAGCGCGCGTGATGAAGCTATTTATGCCAGAACTGCCGCAAGACTTGCTCCGCCCATCCGGTCCCACAAAAATTAGATTGAAATCAAGATTTTTTTGTGTAAAGCTGCCATAAGCTAACGACCACGACGTATGAAAATACGATTCAGAGTAGATCAAGTGGATTTGTTCCGCAGGGGGATTGACGTACCAAGCCCAATTGTATCATTGAAGATAGATCCGGCAATGCTACCGCCAGACCAACGTGATTTGCTCGCCAAGCACCTGCTTGAGGATCCCGACGATAAAAACTTGTTGGACGTTGTGTATGATCGAGAGCGAGCCATACAACCGAATGAAGTGGTGCCAATCGGTGGACGCCCCGGGGGAGACTTGGTTGAAGCCAGAGACCCAACATTGGAATCGCTCTTGGCGGCATTGGCGGAACGCGAATCGCCGCCGCCATGGAACCTGCCGCCAGGAGATACGCGTCCGTCCGCAAGGCTGTGATCCAAGCCCTCTTCGCTTGAATTCCCCGCGCGACCGAATTGTCGCCATCCGATCAAACGCATCAACCAGCCCGCGCGGAGCACGTTTTATTGTCCGCACTGTCAGCGCGCGCTCGTTTCCGAATCGGCAATCCAAACGGCCATTTCGCCGCGACCACGATTGGCCCACGCGAAATAAGGAATGGCTTTGAAAGCCTGCTCGGTTTTCGCGAGCTGGCCGTTTTCATCTTTTGAAATTCCGAATGCTTTGCCGGTGATGGTTTCAACGCCGTTTAGCAGCGACGGCTGGAATGTCGCGGTCAGCGTTTGGTCGTCCGGCAAAAGCAGGTTGCGGACTTTTCCGTTCGG
>JBEKJN010000169.1:0-6274 GCA_050011235.1 Verrucomicrobiota bacterium
GTGTGCGCCCCGTGTCTGCCCTCATGTTTTCTAACAAATCGCTGCAGGCATCGCGGGATGGCCGCTTCCGCCGTCGCTGTGCTTTGGCGCGACAAGCCAGTTCCGCTTCGCGGTTCACGTCATTTGGCCCCGCGTGCCTGAGCTCTGAACGTTAGACTGAAAAACTTCTTCACCACTTTCTTGTCCTTCGCGCGACACAAAATGAAAATTGAAGCCATTTTGACCCCGGCGGAATTGCCCGCGCTGGCCAGACGCGATTTGCGCGATGCCGCGTGCGTCGTGTTCGACGTGCTGCGCGCCACCAGCACGTTTGTGACCGCGCTGCACAACGGCGCGAAAGCCATCGTGCCGGTTCCCGAAATCGCCGAGGCGCTGGCCATCCGCAAAAAACAGCCGGACGTTTTGCTCGGCGGCGAGCGTGACGGTGTGAAAATCCGCGCCGCGCAAACCGGCGGCATTGATTTCGACCTCGGCAACTCACCACGCGAATACACGGCGGGAAAAGTCCGTGGCAGAACCATCGTTTCAACAACTACCAACGGCACGCGGGCGTTGCGTGCCTGCGCCGGCGCAAAAACGGTTTTGGCCGCCTCGTTTTTGAATCTTACGGCCACAGCGGAATTCATCAAAAAAAATCAACCCGCACAAGTGCTGCTGGTCTGCGCCGGCACGCGCGAAAACACGGCGCTCGAAGACGTGCTGGCTGCCGGCGCATTGTGCGAAATGTTGTCGGGCGAATTTTCCGATTCGGCTGAGATTGTGCGGCGCGTTTATGCGCAGGCGAAGCCGGATTTGGCGGGCGCGGTCCGCCTTGCAGAAAACGCGCGGCGCCTGCTGTCCCTTCCTGAACTGCGCGACGACGTCTCATTTTGCATGCAACGCGACACTTATCCTCTCGTTGCCAAAATGGAGGCGGATGGCACGGTTCGCGCCCAATAGAATTCATCGAAACAAAAATGATCCGGCCTTGCACAGATTCCGATGTCCCGAACATTTTCGCCATCGTCAACGATGCCGCTCAGGCTTATAAAGGTGTGATACCGTCCGACTGCTGGCATGAGCCGTACATGCCTTTGGAAGAATTGAGGGAAGAAATCGCGGATGGCGTCAAATTCTGTGGCTATGAGGATGGCGGCCAGCTCATCGGTGTCATGGGCATGCAGCCCGTGAAGGATGTCACGTTGATCCGGCACGCCTACGTTAAAACCGAGATGCGAAACCGGGGCATCGGCGGAAAATTGCTGGCGCATTTGCTGGGACAGATGAACGGTAAGATTCTTGTCGGGACGTGGAAAGCCGCCGGCTGGGCCGTCAGGTTTTATGAGAAGCACGGATTCCAACTGGTCAGCGAGAAAGAGAAGAACCGGTTGCTCAAAACTTATTGGAACATTTCCGAGCGGCAGATTGAAACGTCGGTGGTGCTGGTTTACAAAGGAGTTCCGTCCTGAACGGACAAAGTCAAACGACAAATTCCAATTCCTGCCGGTGCGGAATCAGGCCGCGCTCGAAAGCCTGGCCAAGAAACCGGCGGATGGACTCCCTGCCCCGCTCACCGTAATCGAGCGTCCAGTGGTTCACATACATGCCCACGAACTTGTCGGCAAGGTCACGGCCCATGTCGCGCGCAAATTGCAGCGCGTGCTGCACCGCCTCGGCGCGATGGTCGAGACTGAATTGAATGCTCGCGGTCAAAATGCCGGAAATCTTCCTGCGAAGATCCGGTGGAAATTTCTTGTGAATGACGTTTCCGCCCAACGGCAGCGGCAGGCCATCATTTTGTCTGCCCCACCAAACACCGAGGTCTTCGCAAATGACGAGGCCTTCATTTTGATACGTCAACTGGCCTTCGTGGATGATGAGGCCGACGTCCGCCTGGCCGGAGCGGACCGCCCGGAAAATCTGATCAAATGGCACCACGACGTAGTCGAAGTTCGGAGTGCGGAGTCCGGCCTGCCCTCCGTAGCTTCTGGGCGAAGGATGGGAGTTCGGAGTTTTTTCGGCGGTGAGCCAGAGTTGCAGCGCGAGGAATGCGCTGGTCATCGTGCCGGGCACGGCGATTTTTTTCCTCGCAATTTCTTCGCTGGAAAATTTTTGTTTGGCCACGAGCATCGGGCCATAGCCGTCGCCCATGCTCGCGCCGCTGGACAGCAGCGCGTATTTGTCGCTCACGTAGGCGTAGGCGTGAAGGCTGACGGCGGTGATGTCGAGTTCGCCGCGCGTGGCGCGTTCGTTGAGCGTCTGGATGTCCTGCAAAACGTGCTCGAAGCGGAAGCCGTGCGTGGGAATCAAATCCTTCGCCAGCGCGTAAAACATGAAAGCGTCATCGGGGTCGGGCGAATGGCCAAGCGTCAACGTCGTTTGCTGCATGGCTGGAAATTAGCCGACGCAACGCCCGAACGCGCCAAAATTTTTGCCGCGCGACAAAAGGATTTTCGCGCCAGAACTCCGCCAGGTTCGCGCTTTCATTCCTTGAAAATCGGGGCTGGCCTTGGGAAAAGCCGCCGGTGTGGTGAAATAGCTGACGTGAAACGACGTGAATTGCAACAACGCGCGGGTGAAGTCTGTCTGACTTCACAGGTAGAGCCCGTTGTAATTAGGGCTACCTCTTTACGCCGAAATGGAATCCTGTCTTGTCCTGATAGCCGAGGGGTATTTTGCTTTCAATCACCTCGCGCAATCTGGCGGCAAGACCAAAGATCAGCAAATTCAACGTCAGAACCGGCAACAGTATTTTGCTCATCATACCGTTTTTTCAGCATATGCGGTGCCGATTGAATCCGTGAGATGGGACGAAAGTTTGCGGATGAACTTTGTCCTGTTTTCATCCACATCGAGTAAATATTAGACACGTTCCTTCCCAAATAGTGGCCAAAACGCGATTTTATCATCTCGTTGCTCAGCACTTTGATCTTCACCGGGAGGTTACGATCTTCCCAGCCTTTTCCAATAACACTGCGAATTCGCTTTGACCACGCGCCGAGATGGGATTAGGCTCAACCACGTCACCGATGAGAAGATCGCTCGTTTTGGCAAAACAACAAAATACAATCCGAAAGAGACAAAACATGAATAAACATTCAGATTCAACGGTGCTTCAAAACTTCGCGGCGGGGAAGCATCGTCTTGTTTCGTTGGCGATACTGCCCTGGGCGCTCATTGCGGCAGGAATGCTCGCGGGCTGTAAGACGAATTTCCCTTTACCAACGGACGCGCTCAAAGAGCAGGCTGCGAAAACTTCCGAGTTGCTTAACTTGCGGGAAGGCGACGTGCTGAAGATTTCCTTTCCGGGCTCGCCGACCTTGGATACGACCCAACAGATTCGGCGCGACGGAAAAATTACACTGCCATTGGTTGGGGAAGTGGACGCGGCGGGGATGACGCCGTCCGCGCTGGAAAAGAAACTGGTGGATTTGTATGCGCCGCAGATGGTCTCGAAGCAGGTCACGGTGCAAGTGGTGAGTTCCTCGTTTCCGATTTATGTCACCGGCATGGTCCTGCGTCCGGGAAAAATCCTGTCCGATCATCCCATTTCAGCGCTTGAAGCTGTGATGGAGGCGGGCGGGTTTGATTACACCAAGGCCAATCTCAGAGACGTGGTCGTGATCCGGCGCGAGGGGAAAATTATGAAAAATTACAAGTTAAATTTGAAAGCTGTGCTCCAAGGGAAACAAAACGAACCGTTCTATCTGAAACCCGCGGATATTGTTTACGTTCCGGAGAGATTTTCCATGTTTTGATTTTGACTGTTCGTCGCGAATTTTCCCGCCCGGCTTGCTTCGTTGCGAGCCGGGATTTTTTTGACCGGAACGACAACCCATTCCGAGTCCGGATTGGCTGCTTGGGGAGGAATCATGTTCAGCCTGTTTTACAAAATCCAGCGTCCAATGTCTGCCTATTTCCAAAATAAAACCGGGTGAGAGTTGATTAATGACAGTGTTTTCCGCCTGATTTGTCTTTGATAGCATTCCATTTCCGTAAAGAAAACGGTAAAATGGATGAGGGCGCAGATTGAATATCCCATATTGAAATGGTTGTGTCTCCTGCGCGCCGCTGGGAACGTTTTCTTCCGCGCTGAAAACTGTCATCTCATTATTGGCGTGGCTCTTCCTGGACGGCAGGCGGAGTCACGGGATACGAAGGCGCCGGCAGAATGACCTGCTGCGCCTTGACCGCGAGAGACAATGCCAGCAAACCAGTCAACGTGACTTTTAGCGGCACTGATTTTCTTATGCCGCGAACGTCAACAATATGATTTTTGGATTTAATGTTCACAGGATTATTTTCGAATCTGACCGGCAGAACCAACGTGATTTGCCAATTACCCGGCCGGCGTTTCCTCGCGCCAATTACGCAGTGAATCCTCAAGCGCCTCTTTCACGGGACGCATTTTGACTCCGGTAGCCAGCAACTTGGAAACGTCCAAAATCGCGTGTGAACGGGGCGATTTGGCGCCAAGACGGCTAGACGGTAAAACTGAATCATGTCCCAAAGGCTTGATAGATGGACCGGGTGATTCGACGTCGGGACTGTAGAATTCTTCGTCGTCCTTCCAATATTCAAAGCGCCGGGCCGGCTTGAGGATTTGTTGAATCAACTCGATCACCTGTCGGGTGGCCACGGCGCCGGGGTTCGTCATGTTGTAAATGCCGAAGGGGGCACGGTATTCCCAAAGGTCCAGACTGGCACGCACAAAATCGTCCAAGTGCGAAAGCGAGGCGATGGCGTCATACACTTTCGGATAATGCTGAAGCTTCCAGAGAAAATTCCTCGGTTCACTGTGCTCGCCGAACGGTGTTCCGGGCCGCCAGATGTAACTTTGTCCGATGCCGCGAATGGCCTCCTCCGCCAGTGCCTTGGTGCCACTGTAAAAATTGCATGGCGCATGACGGAAGGAAAAGTTGGGTTCGTCCCATTCAGTAAAGCCAAAGAGTCTCTCCGGAGATTGCTCAAACAACCGCCGCATCTCGGGCTGGTTGAGGTCGCGGACCACCCGCATTTTCCCGTCGTCGACGATTTTTGCGCCGGTGTAAATGCCTCCCGACGAAATGTGTCCCCACGGCGTGTTGGTCAGCAGGCAAACGCGGGCAATGGTTTGGGGAAGCAACGTGTTTGCGAACAACGTTTCCTCGCGAGTCGTTTCACAGGCGTCCACGTTGGGTTTGCCGGTATAACCAGCGGCGTTGATGATAAACTCCGGCCGGATTTTCCGAACGTAATCGAACAGCAGATCGAAATTTGTGTAATCCAGCGCCGTCCGGGTCAGCGGAATGAAGCTGGAGCGCCGCCGGTGCAACTCGTGCGCAAACGCGTGGCCGACGTAACCGCTGGCTCCCAGGAGCAAAATCATGGCAAAGTCACGAGTTATCCAACCATCTCAGGTCTATCGGGTCTGGACATTGGACTTTCGTCCAAAAGTAAAACGAGCGTTTGTTTATCCGATGTTCAAGCTTTCCACACCTAGCCGGGCTTTATTTTTACGGCCGCCATTTGATTTCGCGTGTCCACGATGCAATCCGCCCAGCCGGCCAGTTCCTTGTAGTTGACGGATTGATGATTGGTGGCTATGACCACGACATCGAAGCTTCCGATGTTTTGCGATCCCAATTTACCGACCGCGTCCCTGCCCAATGCGGATGTTCGCGGGTCATGTGAATCACCGGCACAAAAGGATCGTAATAGGCCCCCTCCGCGCCGCGCTGTTTGAAAAGGTCCATAAGTTCGTATGTCGATGATTCGCAAATCGTCATCCACGTTCGGCTTGCAGGCCAGGTCGAGCAGCATCCAGGCGGATTGATAAAGACCCATCGCCTCAAGGCACGATCTCGTGCCGCAGGAAGATGCGGATTAGATAGGCCCCACCGAAGGTCATCAAACTGGTTGGCACGAAGGCCATCCCCAATTTCAACAGGGCGGAGACTTCACCAAGGGTCTCTTGCAGGTTCACCCTGACCCGTTCCAACCTCCGGCCTTCAAAAGAGGAGATAGGGAAAGGCTGATGGGGAGAGAGGGGCTATTCTCTGGCGATGCCCAACTTTTCCATCAGTTCATAAAAAGTGGGCCTGCTTATTCCAAGTTCCGCCGCAGCGATGGTGATTTTTCCCGAGTGTTTTCGCAACACACGTTCGACAATTTCTCGTTCTACGGCTTCCCGCGCCTCCTTGAGCGTGCCAAGGTTCCCGCTGGCCACAGGAGTTAATTCAAGGTCTTGAATGGTCAGGCGTTTGCCTTCGGCCATGATGACGGCCCGCCGGACGCAATTTTCCAGTTCGCGCAC
>JBEKJN010000170.1:0-6271 GCA_050011235.1 Verrucomicrobiota bacterium
GGTTCGCTGATTTGCTCGTTCAGGCGCATATCGAGCAACAGGTCGGTTTGCTTCTGCCAGCACAAGAACATTGCCGGGGCGGACTTGAGCGGCCTAGATGTTTGGACGTTGCGCGGGAGTGGTGCGGCTCTATGGCAATTGCTCCCGGCACTGCTCGCAAAAATTGAAGCGGGAAAATACACGCTCATCATCATTGATCCGATTTACAAGGTGCTTGGCGGACGTGATGAAAATTCGGCAGGCGACATTTCCCAACTGTGCAACGAGTTGGAACAAATCGCCGTCAAGACCGGCGCAGCGGTGTTATTTGCGGCGCATTTCAGCAAGGGCAATCAGGCCGGGAAAGAAGCCATTGACCGCATCGGCGGCAGCGGTGTCTTTTCCCGTGACCCGGACACGATCATCACCTTGACCAAGCACGCCGACAGTGAAAGGGCGTTCACAGTTGATTTGATTCTCCGCAACTTACCAGAGCAACCGCCGTTTGTGGTGGAATGGGATTTTTCCATCATGCGCCAACGCACAGACCTTGACCCGGCCAGACTCAAACAAACTGCCGGGCGCAAGCGCGAGCATGACCCCCGGAACCTACTCGCGGCCATCGCCAACACAACCGCCGAAAATCCAATCAGCATTTCAGCTTGGGCACATGCCGGAAATGTCCCACGCCAGACCTTAACCGATTACCTGCCGGAAATGAGGCTCAAAGGATGGGTGAAAACCAGCGGCGATGGCAACAACGCCAGACAATATATCACCAATGAAGGTAAGGCTTTCATCAAGGAAACCACACCTGCCGAAAATTGATTTCCGTCAGGTTCGGTTAATTTCCGTCATGCTGGCCTGCCTGCCTGCCGGATATACTTTAGTATCCGGCAGCAGCAGCAGGTGCGTTTCCAGCAGAAAACAATTTCCGTCAGGACGTAATAAAAACCATGAGCCTGAAAACATTTATACCGCCAATTGATGCCTTGCGCCAAGACGTAAGCCATACCCTGACCTTGTTCCAGACTGCTTGGGACAGACCGTGTAATGAGGCGACCGGAGTTTGTGAGTCTCTTTGTGTGTCAGCCTCTGTAAGTGCTTGAGAATCTGTGGCAGGGGACAGGTTCAAATCCTGTCGCTCCGACCATTTTATTTTCCACCCCGTTGCGCAGATTAATTCACAAGGTTATTCACATTTTTCCTTCGCGCTGGCGCTGGCGAAAATTTTCTTCACTGCGCAAATCGCAACACGTTCACAACACATTTTTCCGCGATGACTTTTTTGGAGGAATTTATTTTTACCCAGTAAAATCAGGCGTTTTCGCGCGTTCCATCGCGGCCAAATTCCGCTTGGCATTGTCGCTGCTTAACGCGTCGCAACGCAGGTGTGCTCCAGCTTCCGCCGGAGTGTGGCCTGATTACATTGCAAAAAATATGAAGAAAATTGAAGCGATCATCAAACCGTTCAAACTCGAGGAAGTCAAGGACGCCCTCAGCGAAATCGGCATCGAAGGCATGACCGTGAGCGAGGTCAAGGGGTTTGGCCGCCAGAAAGGCCACACCGAAATCTATCGCGGCAGCGAATACACCGTGGATTTCCTGCCGAAGATAAAAATCGAACTCGTCGTGGCCGACGGCCAGACGGACGCCGCCGTGGGCGCAATCGTCAGGGCCGCCAAGACCGGCAAGATCGGCGATGGCAAGGTGTTTGTTTCCGCCGTCGAACAGGCCGTGCGCATCCGCACCGAAGAGAAAGGCGAAGCCGCCGTTTGAACCACCCAACCAACTTGAAACCCATTTTCAATTACAAAATCATGAAACGATATCTTCTGACCATCGCTTTAATTGCAATCACCGCGTTAGGCGCATTTACATCGCGTGCTGATGACACGAATTCCCCACCGGCCACCAATGCGGTTGCAGCCGCGGCTGCGCCGGCCACCAATGCGCCTGCGGCGGTACCGGCTCCAACCAATGCGCCGTCAATGGAACAACGCTTGGAATCCATGGAAGCGTATTTTCAAAACGGCGACCCGACCGCCACTTACAAGGACACCAATGGCAATTGGACGGTAAGTTTTGCAGCCGGCCCATCAATCATTAACACGAGCATGACCAACAGCATCGGTGCAAATGTTGCTTACCCTGGTGCAGGTCATAACGCCTGGCTGTTGACCAGCACGGCGCTCGTGTTGTTCATGACCCTGCCCGGTCTGGCGCTGTTCTACGGCGGTCTCGTTCGCAAGAAGAACGTGCTGTCCGTGCTGGCCCAATGCTTCCTGATCACCGGCTTGGTGACCATCCTCTACGTCATCTGCGGTTACGGCATGATCTTCGGCGGCACCGGCGACATGACCAAGGATTGGATCAAGGGCATCGTCGGCGATCCGAGAGTATGCTGGATGTTTGCAAACGTCACTTCCGCGCCGAACCCAAATTATTCCTATTGGGTTTCGGAAAACGTCTATGCCATGTTCCAGATGATGTTCGCCATCATCACGCCGGCGCTCATCGTGGGTTCGATTGCTGAACGCATGAAATTCAAGGCCATCCTCGTGTTCATGACGTTGTGGATGCTGATTGTGTATTTTACGCAAGGTCACATGGTCTGGGGCATCAACGGCATCATGAACGGCTGCTGGAATCCCCTTGCTAAGATTCACGGCCTTGATTTTGCCGGTGGCACGGTCGTGCACATGTCGTCTGGCTGGTCGGGCTTGGTGTTGTGCATCATTCTCGGCAAACGCTTGGGCTATCCCAAGGACAACTTCACGCCGCATAGCCTCGTGCTGACTTATATCGGGGCGTCCATGCTGTGGGTCGGCTGGTACGGATTTAATTCGGGCAGCGCGGTCGCGGCGGACATCGTCGCGGCGAACGCCTTTACGACTACAACCATTGCCACGGCGGTCGGCTCCTTTGTCTGGCCGATGTGGGATTGGATTGTCAAAGGCAAGCCCACCGTGCTGGGTTTCTGCTCCGGCGCAGTGGCGGGCTTGGTGCTCATCACCCCAGCTTGCGGTTATGTGTTGCCCTCGGGCGCAATTTGGATTGGCATCGCCGCCGGCACCATTCCGTGGTTCTTCTGCTACAAGGTCAAAGCCTGGATGGGCATGGACGACGCGCTGGATACGTGGAGCGTCCACGGCATCGGTGGACTGTGCGGCGCAATCATGACCGGCATGTTCGCCCGTCAGGCCGCCAACCCAAACTTGGCGACCAACCTCAAGGCTTACGTCACTGACAAAATCTTTCAGCCGCAATTGTGGGAACAGATTAAAACCGTCGGTGTTTCGCTGGTTCTTTTCATAGTGGGCACGATTGTAATTGCCTACATCACAAAGGCGCTGGTGGGCTTGCGTCCGACCGAGGAGGTGGAAATGGCCGGTCTCGACATCAACGAACACGGCGAAGAGGGCTACCACGACTAAACGAAAAAAATGCTCGACGCTGCGCCGGTTGTTGGCGAAAGTCACGCCGGCGCAGCTTTCGGTTTTCGACTGCACTAACAGACAGATAAACAATTAACCACTTCACATCCTAAAATATGGCTACACCCAAGAGCGTTATTGAAATGGCAAAAAAGGCCGGCGCGAAAATGGTGGACATCAAGTTCGTGGACACCTTTGGCACCTGGCAGCACTTCACCATGTCCATCAACGAACTGTCCGAGGAAACCTTCGCCGAAGGCATCGGCTTTGACGGCTCCTCGATTCGCGGCTGGAAGAGCATTGAGGCCAGCGACATGCTGGCGATGCCCGATCCGGAGACGGCGTTCATTGATCCGTTCATGGCCGTGCCGACGCTTTCCCTCACCTGCACCGTTGCCGAAACCGGCTCGTTGGAGTCTTACAGCCGCGACCCGCGCGGCATGGCGCAGAAGGCTGAAAAATATCTCATCTCCACCGGCATTGGTGACCAGGCCTTCTTTGGCCCGGAAGCCGAATTTTTCATCTTTGACAACGTGCAATTCGATTCCAAGTGCAACGGCACGTTCTATAGCATTGATTCCGACGAAGGCATTTGGAACACCGGCCGCGACGAAATGCCCAACCTCGGCAACAAAATCCGCCACAAGGAAGGTTACTTCCCGGTCCCGCCGCTGGACACCCAGCAGGACATCCGCACTAAAATGGTGCTGATGATGGAACAACTGGGTGTACTCGTCGAGAAGCAGCACCACGAAGTCGCCACCGCCGGTCAGGCTGAAATTGATTATCGTTTCAGCACCCTGGTCACCGCCGCGGATTGGATGATGATTTACAAATACGTCGTCAAGAACGTCGCCAAGAAGCACGGCAAGACCGCCTGCTTCATGCCCAAGCCGCTCTTTGGCGACAACGGTTCCGGCATGCACACCCACCAGAGCATCTGGAAAAAGGGCAAACCGCTCTTCGCCGGCAACGAATACGGCGGCCTCAGCAAAATGGCCCTCTACTACGCCGGCGGGCTGCTCAAGCACGCCAAGGCCCTTTGCGCCATTTGCAATCCGACCACGAACAGCTACAAGCGCCTCGTGCCCGGGTATGAAGCGCCGGTGAACCTCGCTTACTCGGCGCGCAACCGCAGCGCCGCCGTCCGCATTCCGACCTACAGCGAAAGCCCCAAGTCCAAGCGCCTCGAATATCGTCCGCCGGATCCGGCGGCGAATCCGTATCTCTGCTTCGCCGCGCTGCTCATGGCCGGCCTCGACGGCGTCGAAAACAAGATCAATCCGGGCGAACCGCTCGACAAAAACATTTACGAACTGCCGCCGGAGGAATTGAAGAAAGTCCCGAACGTGGCCGGCAGCCTTACCGAAGCCATGGAATGCCTCGAGAAGGACTACAAGTTCCTGCTCAAAGGCAACGTCTTTACCGAGGACTTCCTGGAAATGTGGATTGCCAACAAGCGGAAGGAGCACGACGCCATCCGCCTGCGTCCGCATCCGTACGAATTCTTCATGTATTACGATGTTTAAGGCACGGAGAAAATCCTGCTCGCCGCGCCGGAGCGCGCAGCGCGAAGGCGGGATGTATTATGACGTGTAAAAATTAGTCAGGAGGAGGAACTGGGGAACGGCGTGGATCGAAAGGTTCACGCCGTTTTTATTTCAATTGCGCCGCCAGTTCCTCGCCCAAAGCTGTCGCTTCAGCAATCGGACGTTTGCCTTCTCCGCGTTTGGCTGGTCCATTGCGAAATGACACGGCGCGCATCTGCATCCGGCTGCCGTCAATTTCGGCGTAGGCGGCCACCGGGCTTTGACAGCCGCCGCCCATCGCGCGCAGGAACGCGCGCTCGGCCGTCACGCATTGAAACGTGTTGAAATGGTTCAACCGCTCGCAAATTTTGGCGATGCGCTCGTCGTCCGCGCGAATCTCAATGCCAATGGCACCTTGTCCCACGCATGGCAGCATCACGTCCACGTCCAGAACAGTCGCCAGCAGGCCGTCCGGCACCGCGTCGCCTTCGAGTTTGCCTTCGGGCGTGACACGGAAATTCAGCCGCGTCAGCCCGGCCAGCGCGAGCACCGTCGCATCCAGTTCGCCGCGTTCGGCGACCTTTTGCATCCGCGTGGTGACGTTGCCGCGAATCTCCACGACGTTCAAATCCGGCCGCGCGGCGAGCAATTGTTCCTTGCGCCGGGTGCTGCTGGTGGCGATGGTCGCTTTCGCTGGTAAATCCTTCAATTTCAAGTGCGGCTGGAAACCGCGCAACGCGTCCTGGCCCGGCACCCAGTCAGCGGAGACTGTGGCAGCGGCACGGGTCTTGATAAATTCGGCATCGCGATAGATCAACACGTCACGCACATCAGCGCGTTTGGGTGTGGCGGCCAAGGTCAGGCCGGCCGGTAAATCAGTCGGCAAATCCTTCAAGCTGTGGACGGCGAGATCGGCCCGGCCTTTGACGAGCGCGATTTCCAGTTCCTTGGTGAACAGGCCTTTTGGCAGGCTCCCGTCTTTCTTCGCCATCGAGGCCGTTTGCAGTTTGTCGCCGGTGGTCTTGATAATTTTCAACTCGAACCGCAGCCGGGGAAATGTCTCGCGGCATTGCGCGGCAATCAGATTGGCCTGCGCCAGTGCCAGCGCGCTGCCCCGCGTGGCGATGATGATTGGACGTTCGATGGGCATTTTAGTTTGACCGTGGATTACGCAGATGGCGCAGATCGGAAAACAAATTTATCCGTGTCATCCGCGCAATTTGCGGTTCTACACGCGCCAAGCAACGCTTTAACCTTTTCTCCAATAATCGCCTCGCACCGTGCAATCTCCTCCTTGCGCAATCTGAGATAATCGTTGGCAATGGC
>JBEKJN010000171.1:0-6235 GCA_050011235.1 Verrucomicrobiota bacterium
AGAAGCTGCCATCGAAAGGGGACGTCAATGGCTGGACGTCAGCGCAGTTGGTTGCGGCGCTGCGCCATGATCCCCAATGCAAAGCTTTCAACCCGAGCTTCCGGCAATTGCTCCACGTCGGTTTCAAAATCGCCGCCCGGATGGGCGATCGTTACCTCAACGCCCTGAAACAACACGAGACCGTCATCGCCCGAAACGTCACTGAAAACCTGTTCGAGCGGCACCTGAAACCGTTGCTGCTTGACGCGATAAAGTGAAAAGGACCTTTTCGCTTTTTTTGATCAGCCTGCTGGCGATTTCGGCGCTTGGCGCGGAACGAATGGAATGGAAGCAGGTCTCCCCCATTCTGGCGCGGTTCAGGACTCCGGTGTTTCCGCAACGGGACTCTGCGATCACGAATTTTGGCGCGGTCGCCGATGGCAAAACGGATTGCACGGAAGCCATCGCCCGGGCGATTGCGGCCTGTGTCAAAAACGGCGGCGGACGGGTGATCGTTCCAGCCGGTGAATTTCTGACCGGTGCCATCCATTTGCGGAGCGATGTGAATTTGCATCTCGACGCCGGGGCGACGCTGAAATTCAGCACCGATCCCAAAGCGTATTTGCCGGCGGTGTTCACGCGCTTCGAAGGCATGGAGTGCTACAATTTCTCGCCGCTCATTTACGCTTTCGGCCGGACCAATGTGGCCGTGACGGGCTTAGGCACTTTGGACGGACAGGCCGGGGCGGACAATTGGCTGGCCTGGGCAAAAGAACGCGACGCGCGTGCGCAGTTGATGCAAATGACCGCGCAAAATGTGCCCGTGGAACAGCGCCGCTTCGGTGAAGGCGATGGCTTGCGTCCGCCTTTCATCGAGTTCCACGGCTGCCGCGATGTGCTGGTGGAAGGCGTGCGCATCCGCCGTTCACCCATGTGGGGGATTCATCCCCTGCTCTGCACGAATGTCACGGTGCGCGGCGTGGACATTGCCTCGCACGGCGCGAACAACGACGGCTGCGATCCGGAAAGCTGTCGCGACGTGCTGATTGAAAAATGCCGGTTCGACACCGGTGACGATTGCATCGCCATCAAATCCGGCCGCAACAACGACGGTCGCCGGGTGGGGGTCCCGTCCGTGAATCTGATCATTCGCAACTGCACGATGCGCGACGGCCATGCCGGCGTGGCCATCGGCAGCGAAGTCTCCGGTAGTTGCAGCAACGTCTTTGTCGAAGACTGCCAGATGGACAGCACCAATCTGGCCTGCGCGTTGCGGCTCAAGTCCAACGCGGTCCGCGGCGGCGTGATTCAAAACGTTTTCCTGCGGAACGTGAACGTCGGGCGCGTGGCCGATTCCGTCCTGCAAATTGATTTTCTTTACGAGGAAGGCGCAAACGGCGGTTTCAAGCCGGTGGCGCACAATGTGATCATGGAAAATGTGACGGTCGCGCATACGCCGCGCGTGCTGAATGTCCGGGGTTTCCCCGGCGCGGAAATCAGCGGCGTGCGGATTTACGATTCGACTTTCAGGCAAATCGAGAAGCCGGACGTCGTCCAGGACGCCGATGTGAAGCTGGTGGACTGTTCGCTGGAACCGGCAAAGTGATCTGCCGTCTGCGCCGCGTTCAGCGGCGCAACGGTTCCGCCCGCTGCTTCGCCGTAGCCGCCGTTGTGAAACGGCGGAAATCAACCCCGGGGAAGGTGTCCGCCTATTTACATTGGCGGCTACGCGGTTCAAGGTCGCAAGGCGTGACAGAAGTTCGGTGTGAGCTTTCCCCTTCAGGTTTTGGACTGCGCCAGCCCTCTGGCGCTTTTGACACCTCCAAAGCGGCGGAGGTCCGCCGCACTCCAAGACGCTGCCGCGCCGATGCAAGCCCTTCCCGGTTCAGGGTCCCAATGTGAATTGGTTAACATAGTCGAAGGTTGTGTTCCGCCGTTTCACAACGGGGGCTACCGTTGTCGGTTCATGGGCAACGGAAAAGCGCAGCGTGACCCGCACTTTCAATCGGACCCAATCCCACTTCCAACGTTGTGCCGCCGGCGGCTTTGCCGTAATAAGAACCGAGCATGGACAGCAGAACCGCCCTTCGAACGTTTCCGCCTCTGGTTATATCCGTTTTCATCCTGACCATGCCGGGCGCCGCGCCGGCCGCTGGCGCCCTGCCCAAACTCGGCAACCTGTTTTATACGACCGCCGCCGGTCGCACGATGTTGCCGGACGAACTGGTTGCCGAAGCCCAAAAACGCGGCTCCGACAAAACCAACATGCCCGATGGCCGCGCCGTGGAGGTCTCCATCAAGCGCGAAGGGAAGAATTTTGAACTCGCACTTTCTGCGAAGCCGGAGGTTGACATTCTTGAGTGGGGCCTGGCCGTGGATGCGGGCGCGGACGAATATTTCACCGGCTTGATGGAGCGCGTCGTGGACGGGCCGCAGGCGGATTCGTGGGCGACGAACATCACGGCAACCATGAATTTGCGGGGCGAGAAGGTGGACATGATTGTCAAACCCACGATGTCAGTTTATGCGCCGTATTACCTTTCTTCGCATGGCTATGCCGTATTCGTCCATGGGAACTGGCCGGACCGGTTTGATTTTTGCGCCAGCGATCCGCAACGGGTGAAAATCGAATTTGAAGGCCCGTCGCTGGCGTTGAAAATTTACACGGCCAAAACCCCCGCCGAACTGGTCCAGGCCCACGCGCTCGATGCCGGGCCACCGTTTCTGCCGCCGAAATGGATGTACGGCACCTGGCGCTGGCGCGATGAAATCACGCAACGCACGAATTATTACGACGGCACACCCGTCATCGGCCCGTTCAATTCCGAGTTCATGGAGGACGTTTTGCTGATGAAAGCCTACGGCATCCCCTTGGGGATTTACTGGGTGGACCGTCCGTGGGGGCCGGGCAAAAATGGTTACGACGACTTCGAGATTGATACCAATCGTCTTCCGAACTTCGAAGCGTCGGTGAAATGGCTCAACGAACAAAACGTCCAGATGTTTCTGTGGATTGGACCGTTCTTTCAGGGACAAATGGAAACCAACGCGCTGGCCGCGGGCTGGACCCTGGCCGGCGCGGGGCAAAAACCGGCGGGGGGCAATTATCCGCTCTGCGATTTCACCAACCCCGACGCAAAAAAATACTGGCAGGACGGCGTCGCCAAATTACTCAGGATGGGCGTGGCGGGATTCAAAATGGACCGGAGCGAGGAAAACATTCCCGAAAGCGGGCCCTACAAAGTTTTCGACGGGCGCACGGTTCGTGAAAATCGAAATGCTTACCCGGTGATGTATTTGCAGGCGGCTTACGACATTTCCAGGAAATACCGGGATGCCTTTGTGTGCATGCCGCGCGCGGCTTACACGGGCAGTTCGCGTTACGGTGTTTTTTGGGGCGGCGACATCGGTGGCACGCAGGAAGGTTTGCGCGCCGAAATCATCGCCGTGCAACGCGCGGCGGTAATGGGGTATCCGAATTGGGGTTCGGACACGTGCGGCTACAATCAGCAATCCATGGACACCGAAGTTTGCGGGCGCTGGCTCGAGTTCAGTTGTTTCACCCCCATCATGGAAGTCGGCCCGACCAGGAACCGCGCTTTCTGGAATTTTCACAACTCGCCAGACTATGACGCGGAATTGATCGCCCTCTGGCGGTTCTACGCGCGCCTGCACACGCGGCTGGCGGATTACAGTTTTGCGCAGGCCAAAATCGCACGCCAAACCGGACTGCCCATTGTGCGCCCGCTTTTTTTGGCCGAGCCGGACGCGCCCGCCGCCTGGTCGAACTGGTGGACGTATCTTTACGGCCCGGATATTTTGGTCTCACCCGTCTGGAAGAAAAATCAGCGGACGCAGGAAGTATATCTGCCTGCGGGTGAAAAGTGGCGTGACGCCTGGAATCCTGAAAAAATTTACGAAGGCGGCTGGACGATCCACGTGGATTCGGAATTGCACCAACTGCCGATTTTTGTCCGCGTCGGCTCGAAAGTTGAGCTGGGCGATTTGAACCGGGAATGGAGCGATGCTTGTGCCGCCGCCAGCACGCGGCCGGATTTGAAAACGCTCGACGCCGGAGTGCGCGAGTGGTTTGAACGTTTCAAACCGGCGCATTGACGTGGCTTATGCGCTTCACCCGCCGGAATTTCATCAAAGCCGCCGGCGCGACCAGTTTGACGCTGGCGGCCGCTCCGGCGTCTGCCTTGGGAAATATCTTCGGCGGCATTGATCGGCGGGCGCTTCTGCGGCGGCACAATCCGGTGGTGACTGCGTTCGACCCGTTTTCCGCGCTCACCGTGGGCAACGGCGAGTTTGCCTTCACCGCCGACGTCACCGGACTGCAAACATTCATTGCCGAATGCGAAAAACAATTTCCGCTTTGCACCGCGGCGCACTGGAGCTGGCACACCATACCCGCGCCCGATGGCATCCGGCGGGAAGATTTTCGCTACCGCGACTACGACACCCACGGACGCAAAGTTGGTTATGCGACGGAACGAAAAGGGCAGGAAAAGCTGTTTGACTGGCTGCGCGAAAATCCGCATCGGCTGCATCTGGGGCGGATTGGTTTCGAACTGAAAAAATCCGATGGTTCGCGCGTTACGCCGTTCGATTTGAAAAACTGCGAACAAGTTTTGGATTTGTGGAGCGGCACGCTCGAAAGCCGGTTTGAATTCGAAGGCCAGCCGGTCCGTATCCAAACCCGCTGTCATTCCGCCCTGGATCTGGTCGCGGCGCGGATTGAATCGCCGCTGCTCGGCACGGAAAAATTGCGGGTGTTGCTGGCGTTTCCCGGTGCCTCGCCGGAAATGAGCATGGCCGATTGGAACGAACCGGCGCGGCATACAACAACATTTTCGCACACGGGGAGAAACCGCGTTGACTTCACCCGCAGGCTGGACGAAACGGAATATCACGCGGGTCTGCAATGGAGCAGCGGGGAATTTTCACAGCACGCCGCACACGAATTCGTGTTGGGCGGAACATCCGGAAACGTCCTGGAATTTGTCTGCCTGTTTTCAGCAAGGGCTTTTCCCGGGGAATTGCCGTCGTTCGCCCAAGCCGGCTCTTCCAGCGAACATGCCTGGAAACGCTTCTGGCACGACGGCGGCGCGGTTGATTTGAGCGGTAGTACCGACCCGCGCGCGGCGGAATTGGAGCGGCGCATCGTGCTTTCGCTCTACAACACCGCGGTTCATTGCGCCGGCTCGTTGCCATCGGCGGAAAGCGGACTGCTGTTTAATTCGTGGTATGGGAAGTTTCATCTGGAAATGCACTGGTGGCACAGTGTCCATTTCACGGCGTGGAACCGCTTTTCGCGCTTCGAAAGAAGCCTCGCGATTTATGAGCGCATTTTGCCCCTCGCGCGCGACACGGCGCAGCGACAGGGATATCGCGGCGCGCGCTGGCCAAAAATGATCGGCCCGGATGGCCACGATTCGCCGTCGCCCATCGGACCGCTTTTGATCTGGCAACAGCCGCATCCGATTTATTACGCGGAACTTTGTTATCGCGAAAAGCCGGTGAAAAGAACTCTGGAACGCTGGCGCGAAATCGTTTTTGAAACGGCGGAGTTCATGACCTCTTTCGCCTTTCTGGACAAAAATCGAAACCAGTTTGTCCTTGGTCCGCCATTGAAGACAGTCTCCGAGAACACGAACGAGCTGACCGCAGTCAACCCGACGTTTGAGCTGGCGTATTGGCGGTTCGGGTTGCGCGTTGCGCAAAACTGGCGCGAACGGCTCGGCCTGGGACGAAATCCCGCCTGGGACGAAGTTCTGAATCTGCTCGCGCCTTTGCCATCGCGGGACGGCCTTTATTTGATGCAGGAGGGCATGACCGACACCTTCACCGAGTGGAACTGGGAACATCCCGCGCTCGTCGGCGCGCTCGGGATGTTGCCGGGCGACGGCGTGGATCTGGCGACGATGCGGCGCACGCTGGCACGCGTGATGGAAGTGTGGCAGTGGGACCGCGCGTGGGGCTGGGACTTCGGCATGGCGGCGATGTGTGCCGCGCGGACCGGCCAGCCGGACCTCGCCCTCAATGCGCTGCTGCTGGATTCAGTGAAGAACCGCTATCACCCGAACGGCCACAATTATCAGGGCGAGAAGTTACCGGCGTATCTGCCGGGAAATGGCGCCTTGCTTTGCGCGGTGGCGATGATGTGTGCCGGGTGGACGGATGCTCCCGAGAATTCCGCGCCCGGCTTTCCAAACGACGGCAAATGGTCGGTGCGCCATGAAAATCTGAAGCA
>JBEKJN010000172.1:0-6227 GCA_050011235.1 Verrucomicrobiota bacterium
CCTGATGAGATTTTGCAATAATACATTCATAAACCCGTATCCGATGTTATCTCATATTTGGCGAAATTCTGCAAGTCGAATCCATCCGCCCCAACAGGCGCAACAATCCGTCCAAAATCGTAATCGGGTGTGGCGGGCAACCGGGAATGTAAAGGTCAACCGGCACGATGCCGTCAGCGCCGTTCCGCTGCTCGGTATGGCCGAGGTAAGGTCCGCCGGAAATCGCGCATGCGCCCACAGCGATCACCAGCTTCGGCGATGGCACGGCCTCATAAGTCTGGCGCAAAGCCGATTCCATGTTCCGTGTGACTGGACCGGTGATGAGCAGGCCGTCGGCATGACGCGGTGACGCGACGAATTGAATGCCGAACCTGCTCAAATCAAAAACCACCGTGGTCAACACGTTCACGTCGGCTTCGCAGCCATTGCAACCGCCGGCGCTCACCTGGCGCAGCTTGAGCGAGCGGCCAAAAAGTTTGCGCGTCTTTTCGTCGAGCGCCTTTGCCAGTTGAAATTCCTTTTCGCCGAGCACCAGCGCCTCCCGTGACGAAGTGGCAAGGCAATGTTCCGTTGTGAAGCGAATCGCGCCTTCCGGACAGGCGCGCTCACATTCGGGGCAAAAAAGACAACGACCAAGATCAAGCCGCACGCCCTTTTCATCCACGACAATCGCATCGGTCGGGCAGACGTCGGCGCATACACGGCAGCCGTCCGGACATTTTAAGGAATCAATTTCCGGGCGACCGCGCAAACGGTCGGGCAACACCGGCGGTTGGTTCGGAAAACCGACCGTGCGGTATTTCTGATAGGCACGCGCCAGGAGTGCTTTCAACATGATGTCACCTCACAAATCATGACCACAATACGACAGGTTGAAACTTTTGTTGCACAGCGGGAAATCGGAGATTTGCTGGTCGCGCAACGCCTGCGCCAGCCCCATCCAGTTGTGAAACGACGGGTCCACGACTTTGTAATGCGCAAATTTTCCCGCCGCATTCGTCAGGGCCACATGACAAATTTCTCCGCGCCAGCCTTCGGTCAGCAACACCACTGCGTGGTTCGCCACGAGCGGACCGATCTCGGTCCGCACCGGGCCGTCCGGCAACGCCTTGAGTTGGTCTAAAATGAACGCGATGGAACGCTGGATTTCCATCCACCGCACATGCGCCCGCGCAAAAACACTGCCGGTGTGATACGACGACACGGGAATTTGTGCGAACCGGTAGATGCCCGAAGGGAATTGTGCCCGCACGTCGCGTTCGATGCCGCTGGCGCGCGCCGCCACGCCGACGAGTCCCAGTTCCAAGGCGGTTTCGCGCGATACCGGACCAGCGTTCTCAAACCGCGAGCGGACCGACGGCGCGTCCCAAAGCAAATTCACCGCGTTCGTCACATCCTTGCGGGCTTGTTCCAAACGCTCCTCCAACTGCGCCTGCCGGGTTTCGTCGAGATTAAACAAAATACCGCCGGGCCGGATCAAACCGCGTCCGAACCGGTTCCCGCAAATCAGCGCGGTCAGATTCAGAAAATCGCCGCGAATGCGTCCGCAAAAACTCGCCGTGGGCAGGTAACCGACGTCACCGGCCAGCGCGCCGAGGTCGCCCGTATGATTGGCAAGCCGTTCCAGTTCGAGTGCGATGGCGCGCAGCGCCTGCGCCCGCGCCGGCACGCGGCAAGCCGCCAATGCTTCGACCGCCTCGCAATACGCCAGCGTGTGCCCGATGGTCGTGTCACCGGCGAGGGTTTCCATGTAAGGAATCGTCCGCTTGTCCGGGCCACCGATAAGTGCGCGTTCGACGCCGCGATGCTGATAGCCGAGCGAAATTTCCAGGTGATAAACCTTCTCGCCGTGGCATTGAAAACGGAAATGTCCCGGTTCGATGATGCCGGCGTGCACCGGTCCGACCGCAACTTCATGGACTTCCCCACCGGTCATCGTGAAGAAATCCGTGACGCCCGGTTGAATGGGAATTTCCGCCGAACGATTCCAGGCATCGTGGCCGTCGCGGTAGGAACGATGAAAACGAATCGGCTTCAACCACGGATGGCCTTCGGGACGGACACCCCATTGCTCGGCGATTTCGCGTTCGAACCAGTGCGCCTGCGCACAAACGGGAGTCAACGCGGGATATATGTCCCCAACGCGCGTCGAAGTCACAGTCAGCATTCCTTCCGCCTCCTGTGCCAGCACCGCGAACAGCCGAAGATCGCCCAAGCCCGGCGCTGCATGGTTGCCTTGGACATCGGCCCCTTGAACCTTGGCGCCAAACAAGGCGCTGAGGCGCGCGCCGGCTTTAACCGCCGACACGATTGTGTCCCGGAACTCGCCGAAGGCAACCGGCGGCAGGTTGGCAAGGCCCACCTTCTCCCCGTTGCGAACGGCTGAAATGGAATTAGTGGTCACGGCGTCGCTCCTCCTGATGAGTTGGCGAGCGCCGGGCCGACGTGGCGGATAACATCGGCGGCGGCGTTCAAAGCCGTCTGCAGTGGTCCCGGCATCCACATCCCCAACACCAGTAACAACACGAGCGGCAGCACAACCAACAGTGTCTCCAGCGTTCCAGCGCGGGTTGGCCGGACTGCGGAGACTGTCTTCCCCCAAGCCAGCGGAATGGCGTGACCCAATGCCCCCACAAAAACCACCCCGGCTCCGAACAAAAACAAGACCAGCGCCAGGATGGCTCCTTTGTCCATGGCTGCCTTGAGAATCTGTAGTTCACTCATGAACAACGCAAACGGCGCCACGCCAATCAATGCCAGCAGGCTCCCGAACAATCCCATCCCCCACACCGGTGCCAAGCGCATCGTGCCGGCCAGCTTGCGCATGTCGTGTGTGCCAAACATCTGCCCCAGCCGTCCCGCGGCAAAAAAGGCGAGCGTCTTGCAGAGCGAGTGGTTGAGGGTGTGAAAGAGCGCGGCAAACGTTCCCAAACCGCCCAAACCCACGCCGAGCGTGATGATGCCGATATGTTCGACGCTGTGATAGGCCAGCAGACGTTTCAGGTCGTGTTGAAACAGAATGAACGCCGCCGCCACCAGAATCGAAAAGAGGCCAAACCCGGTCAAAAGCCGCAACCCCCAGCCCGTATTGCCGGTGCCCGCCTCGACAATCGGCACGTAACGCATCACGCAATACAACGCCGTATTCAGCATGAATCCGGAAAACAGCGCCGAGACGGGCGCGGGCGCCTGGCTGTGCGCGTCCGGCAACCAGTTGTGCATCGGAGCCAGACCCGCCTTGGTGCCGTAACCGACCAGCAGGAAGATGAAAGCGGCTTTAAGGCAACCCGGGTTCAGTAACGTGGCGTGCGCCCGCAACGTGGTCCACAGCAGAACTTCCGGCGCGCGCAGACCAAGCCCATGCGTCGAGGCGCACACCAGCAGCGTTCCCATGAAGGCGAATGCCACGCCGACGGAGCAGATCAAAATATACTTCCACATCGCCTCCAGTGATTCGCCCGTCACATGCACACAAATCAGAAAACCGGTCAGCAAGGTCGTGGCCTCGATCCCCACCCACATGATCCCGAGGTTGTTTGAGATGAACACCAACGTCATCGCGGCCAGCGCCCCGCACCACAAGCCGCCAAACAGCCGCGCTTGTTTCAGCGTCAGGTGACCCTCCCGCAGCTCCGCCCTGAAATAGACCGAGGCGTAAGCTGAACTCAGCCCGTAGATCAACAGCAGGACGCCCAAGTTGTAGGCCGACAGGGCGTCCAGATACAGCCACTCTGCGCCCGCCGACACCGGGCCGGACACCAGGACCTTTCCAGCCACATACCATCCCAAGGCCACGGTGATTCCGACACCAACGCACATGGCATTCAGGATCGTCCGCGCCGAGCGCAGCCGGAGCACCAAGGCGCCTGTCGCCGCCGGAACCAAAATCAGCAACCAGAGTAATGCTTCGTGTTTCATCAACCGTCAGCCTTTCAGCCGATCCAACCGGTTCACTTCGATGTGGTCGAATTCGCGGTTGATGTGATAAACCGCTATCCCCATCACAAACACCGCTACAAACGCATCCAATAAAACGCCCAGTTCCACCAGAAATGGTGTTTCGGCCACGACCCCGACGCCAAACGTGTAGATGCCATTCTCCATGACCAGAAATCCCAGCACCTGGTTTACCGCGCGCTTGCGGGCAACAATCAGAAACAACCCGGCTAAAATGGAGAACAGTGCCGATGGCACCAGCAGCGATGACACCCCGGCGGTCGTGATCGGCAGCCGCCCGCCCAGCCAGAACGACGCGGCCAGCGCCATCAACCCGACGAGAATCGAACTGATGTAGCCGACATACGGCTCGACTTCGCGCGTTACCTCCGCCTCGCGCAGCGCGCGGAACAACAACCACGGGAACACCATTCCTTTGAGGATGATGGTCCCCACTGCCATCGCAGCGAAGTGCAACGACAGTTCGTGCATGTGCGCCAGCACCGGCAACAGACCGAGCATTACACCCTGCGCCGCAACGACGCGAATCGAAGCGCCCAGCCGGCTTGAACCCAGCAACTTCAAGTTCGTCAGCACGACCAGCACAAGAATCAGATCCGTCGCCATAGGCTTATCTCAATGTCAGGATCAGCGCCACAGTCGCCACCGCGCCCGCGCCAATGAGCAGTTGCGGCACAACCAGCAGGCGCAGCCGCGCCATGACGGATTCGATCACGCCAATCACAACCGCCAGCCCGAACATGCCGCCCGACGCCAGGGCAAGGCTCAGCCAGGGATTCCCGCCAGAGGATGGAAGCACCATGCCCAGCACCAGCGCGCCGAGCATCCATAGCTTCAACGCGGCAGCATAAAGGATGAAGGCGAAATCCGGCCCGCTGTGATCCAGCACCATCACCTCGTGAATCATGGTCAATTCGAGGTGGGTATTCGGGTCGTCCACCGGAATGCGCGCGTTTTCCGCCAGCAACACAATCATCAGCGCGATGACCACCAATGCCAGCACCGGGCCGGCGTGCAGCCAATCGGCACCCGACACCGGCTCAAACATCGTTGAGAGCGAAAGCTGCCCGGTTTGTCGCACCAGCGTCGCCAGCACGACCAACAAGGCCGGTTCGGTCAATGCGGAAAAAAATACTTCACGGCTCGCGCCCATGCCCTCAAAGCTCGAACCGGTGTCGAGCGCCGCAACCACGGTGAAGAACCGCATCAACCCCAGCAGACCGGCGAAGAGCAGAAAATCCGCCGGAAACGCGATGAGCGCCGGGAAATTCCCCAGCGGCACCAGCGTCGCCGCAATTAATGCCGCCGCCAGCCCGACCATCGGCCCGGCACGAAATATCCAGGTCGTGGTGCGGCTGTAAACCGCGCCCTTTCGCAGCAGCTTCCACAAATCGAAATAGGTTTGGAGCAACGGCTGCCCGCACCGTCCCGCAAAAAATGCCTTGGTGCGGTTGATGACACCGAACAACAATGGCGACAACACGAGCGCCAGCAGCAGCGGGATGAAAGAAATGGCGTTCATGGCTCAACGGAATGTCCAGACCAGCAACACAATCAACGTCACCGCGATGTAAAGCACGTAAAGCTGGACCTTGCCGTGTTGCAACCAGCGCACTTGGGAGAGCCACTCGCTGCCGCGGCGGAACATAGGCCGGTACATTTCTTCACGGGAGATGTCGAGTGTCACGGTATTCAGTGCGGCTTCCACGGGAAAAAAGCCGCGCGGTGGCACCACCGTTTTCTTCGTACCCAGCAACGGCCTGAACAAATCCATCAGCGGCTGGGCAAACGACGAGGCGGTGTATTGCATCCGGGGCGTCGGCTGCGCGTAACCGCACCCCCAAGTGACACTCATTTCCACCCGGCGGCCCGCCAGCAGACCGCGCCGCAACAAGATCAATGCCAGCAGCAACAACAGAAAGACAACGGCCCCGATCACTACGAAGGTCAGTGGGCTTGCCACGGTGGCCAGATTTTCGCTGACCGTTGCGGGCTGCAATCGTGTGAAGTTCTCCAGCACCGCCTGCAAACTTCCAACCATGATCGGTGCCAGTAGTCCGATGAGAACACATCCAGTCGCCAGTGCCAGCATGGGCAATCGCATGGTCCAATCCGCCTCACGTGCATGCGAGACGTGTTCACTGCGCGGCTCGCCAAGGAAAACGATGCCGAATGCCTTGGTGAAACAAGCCACCGCCAGCCCGCCAATCAGCGCCAAACCGGCAACCAGCATGAGCAATGGCACCGCGATTGCCCCGTTTGTTGAAATG
>JBEKJN010000173.1:0-6222 GCA_050011235.1 Verrucomicrobiota bacterium
GACCGCCCGGAACACTCGCTGATTCAAGAAGAGACGATGAGTCCGCTGCTTGTGGTGCAACGCGCCGACGATTTTAATCACGCCTTGAAATTGTGCAATGGTGTGCGCCACGGGCTGGTGGCCGCGCTTTTCAGCAATTCGCCCGAGCTTCAGCGAAAATTCCTTGCCGAAGCCCGGGCTGGCATACTCAAACTTAACTCCGCGACCGCGGGTGTGGCTGCGTCGTTGCCGTTTGGCGGCTGGAAAGCTTCGGGTCTCGGCCCACCCGAACACGGCGAGGGCGACCGGCTGTTTTACACGCGAATGCAGGCGGTTTACGGTGTTGCAGGACTGAAATAAGACTGGATTTCTCCGCACGCACTCAACGAGAATAAAAAATGGTTGTCGAATCAGAAAATCAATTTCTCTGCCGTGTCGGTCCGGGAACGCCGATGGGCAACCTCATACGACAATACTGGATTCCCGTTCTCCAATCCACGGATCTATCGGAGAAGGATGGCGCACCGCTGCGGGTGCGTTTGCTTTGCGAAAATCTGGTCGCGTTCCGAAACACAGAAGGCCGGGTCGGTTTGATTGACCACGTTTGTCCGCATCGCTGCGCGTCGCTCTTTTTTGGGCGCAATGAAGAAAACGGTTTGCGTTGTTTGTATCACGGCTGGAAATTTGATGTCACCGGCCGGTGTGTGGACATTCCGAACGAACCCCCGGGCAGCAAGTTCAATGAACAAATCCGCATCACCTCATATTCGTGTGTCGAAAAAAACGGCATCATCTGGACTTACCTGGGGCCGAACCGGGACAAACCGCCGCCGTTGCCGGAGTTGGGCTGGGCCATGGTCGAACCAAAGAGGCGGGGGGCCTTGCGATACCAGCGGGCCTGCAACTGGCTTCAGGCAATGGAAGGCGACTTTGATTCGTCGCACTTGAGTTTTTTGCATCTGGCCTTTGATCCGAAACTTCAAGGCCCCGCCGGCGACAAAAAGGCGGGCATTGATTATTACCGGAATATTGCGCGCCTGGACAAACAGCCGTTGCTTGAAGTGCGGGACACCGACGCAGGCGTGATGTATGGCGCGCGGCGCGACGCCGAGGACGGGAAATTTTACTGGCGTGTGACGCAATTTCTTCTGCCGTTTTATACGAGTGTTCCGAGCTTCGGCGGAAAAAATCGCGACAAAATCTGGGTCCCGCTCGACGACGAACACACGATGGTCTGGGAACCGCACTGGTCCTCGACCCGTGAATTGTCCGAAGACGAACAGAAAGGCTGGAAAGATCGCGTCGCGCCCAGCGGCTTTTTGCCCGACACCGACAATTGGTTGGGAAAAAGCCGGTTCGCCGCCACCGCGGGCAACGATTATCTTTTGGATCGCGAGCGGCAGAAAAAAATCAATTTCAGCGGCATGGAAAACGTCACGCCCATCCAGGACGGTGCGATGCAGGAAAGCATGGGCGCCGTTTGCGACCGCACCAAGGAGCATCTCGGTGCGTCGGATGCGGCCATCGTGCGCATGCGCCGCCGGTTGGTGTCCGCTGCCAAAACCTTGCACGAAAGAAGCCAGGCTCCATCTGGCGTCGAAGACCCGACGCTTTATCACAAACACGGCGACCAGATGTTGCTTGAAGAAAAAGATTCGTGGACTGAACATTACGCGGCGAAGATGAAACGGGATTACGCCGCGTTCGTTTCGCGCTGAATTCCTTGAACGCAACAATGTCATCCGAATCCATTCCCGGACGCTTCGCGCAAATCGCCACGCACCACGCCGACCGAGTTGCCGTCAGCACGCCCGGCAAGGAATGGACTTATGCGGAACTCGACCGGCGCTCCAATTTCATCGCGGCAGAAATTTTGGAGCGGCTTGGCGAAAATTCAGAACCGGTCGCGCTGCTGATGGTGCATGACGCGCCGTTGATCGCCGCCATTTTCGGCGTGCTCAAAGCAAACAAGATTTATCTGGCGCTCGACCCGGACCATCCGCCGGAACAACTGGCCGCCATGCTCGCCAGCTCCGGCGCAAAATTGCTGCTGGCCGACCTGTCGAACCTGCCGTTGGCGAATTCTCTCGCGTCCGGGCAATTGAAAATTTTCACGGTCGCGCAAGATCTTTCCGGCGATGCGCCGCGCCGAAGTTTCCCGGATATTACCGGGGAAGCCAGCGCTTGGCTGATGTTCACTTCCGGCTCGACCAACGCGCCCAAAGGCGTGTGGCAAAATCATCGTGGCCTCGTCCGCGAAGCGGAGATTTACGCGGAACTCGTCGGCATCACGCCGGAAGACCGCGTTTCACTGCTGACGGCGTGCGGTTTGTCAGCTTCGGGGGCGACACTTTTCGCCGCGTTGCTCAGCGGCGCGACGCTCTGTCCATTTCACGTGCGCTCGCAAGGCGTTGTAAGGCTCGCGGACTGGCTGCGTAGCGAACGCATCACCATTTTCCATTCCGTGCCGACGATTTTCCGCCATCTCGCGCGCGCCGCAAATGGGAAAAATTCCTTTGAAAGCGTCCGCCTCGTCCGGCTTGGCGGCGAACCGGTTTTGCGCGGAGACGTGGAAATTTTCCGGCAGCAATGCCCGGACAACTGCCGCCTTGTGCAGTCGTTGAGTTCCACCGAAACGGGAATTATCAGCACGTTCACGATGGACAAGCACACCGTCCTGCAAAATCGGCGCGTGCCCTCCGGCCAGGCTGTTCGCGGCGTGGAGATTTTTTTGGTGGACGAAAAAAATCGACCGGTTCAAAACGGCGGCGAAGGGAAAATCGCCGTCCGCAGCGCGCGCCTGCGACAGGGCTACTGGCGACAGCCGGAACAAACGGCGGAAAAATTTCTGTCCGACGGGCGCGATCCCAATTTCCGGATTTTCATTTCGAATGATGTGGGAAGATTTTTGCCGGACGGTTCGCTCGAACACCTGGGCCGTGCGGACCAGCTTGTGAAAATCCGCGGCCAGCGCGTGGATTTGGGCGAGGTGGAAGCTGCCTTGTTGGCGACGGGATTGGTCAAGGAAGCCGCCGTGACCGCGCCCGAAGATTCCTTCGGTGAAAGACGTCTGGTTGCCTATCTCATTCCGCACGCGAAAGCGGATGTGTCGTCGCAGAACTGCCGACGCGAACTGCGCCAACAATTGCCGGAGCACATGATTCCAAACGACTTTGTGAGCTTGGAAAAATTGCCGCAAACTTCCGGCGGCAAAATTGACCGGCAGGCATTGCCGCCGCCGCCCGAAAACAGACCGCCCGCGCGCCGCGGGTCGCGGCCGCGGGACATCGTCGAATCGCAATTGGCACGGATTTGGCAGTCGGTTTTGGGGTTGCCGCGGATTGACCGGCATGACGATTTTTTCAATTTGGGTGGAACGTCTTTGCAATCGGTCGAGGTTTTGCTGCACATCGAGGAAGCGTTCGGCGTGTCGTTGCCACCATCCATTTTAACGGAGCACAGCACCGTTGAAAAACTTGCGGCGGTGATCGCCGGGTATGTTGTGATTCCGTCGCCAAGTCCGCTGGTTGTGTTGCGCGGCGCGAACGGCGGACGGCCATTGTTTCTCATTCACAGCGGCCAGGGCGACGTGACGACTTATGGTCCGCTTGCACGGCGATTCCAAAATCGTCCGATTTACGGGTTGCAATCGGTTGGGCTTCACGGCGAAAGCTGGCCCTTGATGAGCGTCCCGGCCATGGCACGGCGTTATCTTCCCGAAATCATTTCAAAAGACCCAACCGGCCCGTACCTGCTCGGCGGCACGTGCATGGGCGGAATGGTCGCTTTTGAAATGGCGCAAATGCTCCTCCGTCTAGGACGCGAAGTTGCCCTGCTCGCCCTGCTGGATGTCCGTCATCCGCTCAAAAGCTCGCAGCATCATGAATTGAAGGAACGCATTTACGGTCCACTGCGTGATCCGGTTCGCGATGGGTTTCGGATTTTGCGCTGGTCCATCGCCCGTTCCGCCGGCCTGACTCGCAACGCGCGCTGGCTGCCCGCGTATCGGCGATTTGTGGCGCACATGAACAGCCGCGCCAACCGCATTTACACGCCAAAATTTTATCCCGGCGCGGCCACGCTGTTTGTCACCCTTGAGACAAAATTCCCGCGCGAAGACCCTCGCCTTCTCATGCGCCGCCATCTGCAAGAGTCAAAAATCATCACCCTTCCCGGCAATCGCTCCGGACTTTTCGCCCGCCCAGCGGTGGACGAACTGGCGCGGCAATTGCAGGGCTGTCTCGAACTCGCCGAAAAGAAAAATGTGCCGTGATCGGCGGTATTCATGTCCATATCTGCCGGTCGAGCGAGCGGTATTGAATGGCTTCCGAAACGTGGTCGCTGAGAATTTTCTCCGAGCCGGCCAAATCGGCAATCGTCCGCGCCACTTTCAAAATCCGGTCGTAAGCGCGGGCGCTCAGGTTCAAATCCGCCATCGCGTTCTTCAACAATTCCTTGGTCGCCTCGTCCAGTTCGCAGAACTGCTTCAATTCGCGCGGGCCCATCCGCGCGTTGCAGGTGATTTTCGGTTTGTGCTTGAACCGTTCGTGCTGGCGCCGGCGCGCCGCGACCACCCGCTCGCGAATTTGCGCCGACGTTTCGCCCGTGCGATCACCGGCAATCTCGCGAAACTTCACCTGCGGCACTTCCACGTGCAAATCAACGCGGTCGAGCAGCGGCCCGGAAATCCGGCCCAGATAATTCTGGATTTCACGCGGCGAGCTTCTTGATTCGTGCGGCATCTTGCCGTCCGGCGTCGGGTTCATTGCCGCCACCAGCATGAATTGTGACGGAAACGTCATCGTGCCCGCCGCGCGCGAAATGGTGACGCGACCGTCCTCCAGCGGCTGGCGTAGCGTCTCCAAAACGCTGCGTTTGAACTCCGGCAATTCGTCCAGAAACAAAACGCCGTTGTGGGCCAGTGAAATTTCGCCGGGAGTCGGGTTGATGTTGCCACCGAGCAAACCGGCGTCGCTCGCCGTGTGATGCGGCGAACGGAAGGGGCGCTGCGTCACGAGCGCCTGACCCGGTGACAGCAGGCCGACGATGCTGTGAATCTTCGTCGTTTCGAGCGCCTCGTCCAGGGTCAATGGCGGCAGAATCGTCGGCAGCCGCTTGGCCAGCATGGATTTGCCCGTGCCGGGCGGACCGATCAACAACGCGTTGTGGCCGCCTGCCGCGGCAATTTCCAACGCGCGCTTGACGTTTTCCTGGCCCTTGACCTCGGCGAAATCCAAGTCGTCGTCGTGCGCCTGGTCGAAAATCTTGTCAATGTCCACCTTCGTCGGCGCAATTTTGATTTCACCTTCGAGAAAACCCGCCGCCTCGCGGAGATTTTGAACCGGGACGACCTGCAGGCCGGAAACGACGGCGGCTTCAGCCGCATTTTCCGCCGGCACCAGCACGCCGATTTTGCCGTCCGCCCGCGCGCGGAGGGCGACGGGCAAAATACCTTTGGAAGGCCGCACCGCGCCGGTCAGCGCAAGTTCACCAACAACGATAAAGTTGTCGAGTTGATCAGTTTCGAGTTGTTCGCTGGCGGCCAGCATGCCTAGCGCAATCGGCAAATCGAAACTCGGCCCTTCCTTTTTCACGTCGGCGGGCGCGAGATTGATGGTCGTGCGGCCCATCGGAAATTTGAAGCCGGAGTTGGTGAGGGCGGTGGTCACACGGTCGCGCGATTCCTTCACCGCGGCGTCCGGCAGGCCGACGATGACAATCAGCGTGTCGCCCCAACCGGCGTTGACTTCGACTTCGACGGGATACGCTTCAATGCCATTGAGCGCGGCAGAACAAACCCTGGCCAACATAAGAAAGTTATGGCCCAAACCGGCCCGGACATCAATTAAGTTTTTTATGGTGCGGCACAGCCGCAGTTAAAGTAGGACAGGCATCCTGCCTGTCTCCATTTTCAAGAACCCAAAAGTTAGAGACAGGCAAGATGCCTGTCCTACGCGGCATTTCTGCCAGCCGCAGGCAAACCAAAAGGGGTTGACTGGTCATGGCATGGGCGCATCATGCCCGCGAAGTCAGGATACAGCGGGAATGGACAAGTCATTCGGACATTGTTTTTTTCCGGTAAAAGACATCAAATGACAAATTGAGTTTGTCCGAATAATAATGTTAGAAAACATGAGGGCAGACACGGGGCGCACACGCGTTCCACATTGTCTGCCCATATGCATAACAACAAAAGTTCTACTCCGGCGGTTGCCCCAGTGCAACCGGTAAATCATCCGACTC
>JBEKJN010000174.1:0-6181 GCA_050011235.1 Verrucomicrobiota bacterium
ATTACCCCACACTGCCTTCCAAACTCACGCCCAAAAGTTTCTGCGCTTCCACGGCGAATTCCATCGGCAGTTCCTTGAACACTTCCTTGCAAAAGCCGTTTACGATCAGGTTCACGGCGTCCTGCGTCGAAAGCCCGCGCTGGTTGCAGTAAAAAATCTGGTCCTCGCCGATCTTCGAGGTTGAAGCCTCGTGCTCGACGCTCGCCGTCTTGTTTTTCACCTCGATGTAGGGAAATGTGTGCGCGCCGCACTTCGCGCCGATCAACATGGAGTCGCACTGCGAGAAATTGCGCGCGTTGGCGGCGCTCCTCTGGATTTTTACGAGGCCGCGATAGCTGTTCTGCCCGTGACCGGCGGAAATACCCTTGGATACGATGGTGCTGCGCGTGTTTTTGCCGATGTGCACCATCTTCGTGCCGGTGTCGGCCTGCTGGTAATTGTTCGTCACGGCGACGGAATAGAATTCGCCGACCGAGTTGTCGCCCTGCAAAATGCAGCTTGGATATTTCCAAGTGATGGCCGAGCCGGTCTCGACCTGCGTCCAGGAAATTTTCGAATTGCGCCCTTTGCACAAGCCGCGCTTGGTCACGAAATTGTAGATGCCGCCCTTGCCGTTCTCGTCGCCCGGATACCAGTTTTGCACGGTCGAGTATTTGATTTCCGCGCTCTCGAGCGCGATGAGTTCGACGACCGCCGCGTGGAGCTGGTTTTCGTCGCGCATGGGCGCCGTGCAACCTTCGAGGTAGCTCACGTGCGCGCCTTCGTCGGCGACGATGAGCGTGCGTTCGAACTGGCCGGTGTTGGCGGCGTTGATGCGGAAATACGTCGAAAGTTCCATCGGGCAGCGCACGCCTTTCGGGATGTAACAAAACGAACCGTCGGTGAAAACGGCGGAGTTCAACGCGGCGAAAAAATTATCGGTGTAAGGGACGACCATGCCGAGATATTTGCGGACAAGGTCGGGATGTTCCTGCACCGCCTCGCCGAACGAGCAAAAGATGATGCCCTTCTCGGCCAGTTGCTTTTTGAAGGTGGTGCCGACAGACACGCTGTCAAACACCGCGTCCACCGCCACGCCCGCCAAGCGTTCGCGCTCCTTCAACGGAATGCCGAGCTTCGCGTAGGTCTCCAGGAGCTTCGGATCAACTTCGTCGAGGCTCTTCGGCCCTTCACCCGTTTTCTTTGGCGCGGAATAATAAACGATGTCCTGGTAATGGATGGGTTCGTGGTGGACTTTCGGCCAGGCTGGCTCCTGCATTGTTTGCCAGTGCCGGAACGCCTTGAGCCGCCAGTCGGTCAGCCACTCCGGTTCGTTTTTCTTGCGCGAAATCAGTCGGATGGTGTCCTCGCTCAGACCCGGCGGCGCGGACTCGGTTTCCACGTCGGTGTAAAACCCGTATTTATATTCCTGTTTGACCAGGCCCTCAATGGTCTCGGTGGCGGTGCTCATCGTTCGTAAAAATTATTTTTTCTTCGCGCATTCCGGGCAAACGCCGTGAATGGCAATTTCGTAATGCTCGGCTTTGAAACCTTTCGGCAAGACAACCCGGGAGGCCGGTTTTGCCGGCAAATCCACGTCAAACACCGTGTCGCAGGAATCGCAATAAAAATGGCAGTGTTCGCGCATGTTCGGGCAAAAGCGCGTCGCGCCACGATCGAGCACGACGAGGCGGACGAGCCCGCATTTTACCAAAGCGTCGAGGCAGTTGTAAACCGTGGCCATGGAAATGTCGGGCATGGTCTTTTTGGACCGGATGAAAACCTCCTCCGCCGTCGGATGGTCGCGCTTTTGCAGCAGCACGTCATAAACCTGTTGGCGCTGCGGCGTGAGGCGAAAACCGGTCGTGTTCAGCCGTTCGCTGAATTCGCTGCCCAGTTTTTTCTCAACCGCATTCATCACCCGGACAAAATAGATGCGTGCCCGAAGTCCGTCAAGATTTAGAATAATTCTAAATTAGCCATTTTCGCCCATCGAAGCTGGTGGCGCAGCCGGATTTTTTATACAAATTTGGCGGTGTCGGTGTCTATATTCAGTGAAGGTGATGGGGTGAATTGTGCTGAAACGTCAATGGAATCGCAGCAAAACGCAAAACTATGAAAACGACAATCAAATCGCTGGGGACGGTGATTCTTAGCGCTGGATTATTCATCAGCGGCTGTGCCCAAAAGCAAACTGCGCCGTTGCAGCCGCTTAATAATCCAGAAGTGGTGGCCCAATTAAAATCATTCGTTGCGGAAAAGGAAGCGCAGGCAAGCGCGGCGGCAAAAGCCGACGGGCAGGAAATGCTGCCGGAGTTCAAACCCTTTTTTGCGGCGGCTGCAAAAGGCGACTGGCTGACGGTCAGCAATGCGTTCGAAGATTTGCGGAAACGCGCTCCCCAGTATGAAGGCAGTGGTCCGAAAGATGACCGCTTGCACGGAATCGCGTGGGAGACCGTGAAGGAAACTTGGGGCGCGCTTTACGCCTTCAATGTTTCGGGCGAAAAGTATTCCACCGCCTTCGGCAACGACATCATCGAATCCATTCCGCCCGGAAGCATTTATTTTGGCGGCACGGATCCGGGACGGTTCTTGATCACGGCGATGCAAAAATCTCATGTGAACGGTGATCCATTTTTCACGCTCACGCAAAACGCGTTGGCAGACAGCACATATCTCCAGTATGTGCGCTCGATGTATGATGGGAAAATCTACACGCCCACGGATGAAGATTCACAGAAATGTTTTCAGGATTACACGGAAGACGCGCGAAAACGGATTCAAAATCACCAGCTTAGACCGGGTGAGAACGACATTCTGGATTCCAGCGGACACGTACAGATCCGCGGCCAGGTCGCCGTGATGGAAATCAACGGCCTGCTGGCCAAAGTCATCTTCGACAAAAATCCCGACCATGAATTTTACATCGAGGAAAGCTTTCCCCTCGACTGGATGTATCCGTATCTCGAACCGCACGGCCTGATCATGAAAATCAACCGGCAGCCGATGGCGAATTTATCTGACGAAAATGTCCGAAACGATCACGATTATTGGACGAAATATGTGTCACCGATGATTGGCGACTGGCTGAACAGCGACACATCGGTCGGGGAAATCGCCGCATTTGCGGAAAAAGTCTATGTCAAAAAAGATTTGAGTGGATTCAAAGGCGATTTGCGTTTCATCCAAAGTTCAGACACGCAAAAAATGTTCTCCAAGTTGCGCAGTTCCATCGCCGGGATTTACATGTGGCGGCTGGACCAGGCCGCCGGCGAGGAGGAAAAGGACCGCATGGCCCGCGCGGCGGATTTTGCCTTCCGCCAGGCCTGGGCACTCTGTCCGACTTCGCCCGAGGCCGTGTTCCGGTACGTGAATTTCCTTCTGAAACAGAAGCGGATTTCCGACGCGCTTTTGGTGGCGGAAACCGCGGCGCAAATGCCGTCAATGCACGGCAAGGATGGCGAGCAAATACGCGCCCTGGTTGAACAACTGAAAAAATTCCAGAAGGCGAAATGAAAAATGTTCCGGCGGGCAGCCGGGAACCTCACTTCTGATAAACGTTCACGCGGGCGGGCGGGAGGTTCAGCCAGACGATCTTGGAAGCCAGCCGGCGAAAATGCGTGGCGCTTTTATGGTGTCCGCTGCCGAGGTGATAGCTGTATTGGACCCACTTGCCGCCGTGCTGCAAAATCGCGCGGATTTTTTTCACCAAAGCATCGGCTTCGGCGGGCGTGAAATTCAACAGCGGCAGGCTGGAAATGACCGCGCCGACGTTTTCAATCGGCTCGCTGTGTTCCCGCAACAAAACGTCCATCTGCCACGCGTCGCCGGTGATGATGTGGGCGCGGGGAAAGCGCCGGCGGAGCAGCCGCGCCATTTTTGGGTTTCGTTCAATGGCCACGAGCCGGTCCTCGCGCAGGCCGCGTTCCAGCAACGCCTGCGTGACCGCGCCGGTGCCGGGGCCGAGTTCGAGCACGTAACTTTCCGGGTCGGACGGCAGCCAGCGCGCCATGGCGGCGGCGAGTCTTGGGGAACTGGGCGTGACGGAACCGGTCCGCTGCGGGTTGGCCAACCATTCCTGCAGGAACAAGGTCGTGTCGCTGAGCGCCGCCATAAGTTTCTTGGCCATGGTTTTCGAATCAATCTGGGTTGCGCGATTACGATGAACAATAACCTGCCGGCGCGGATGCCGCCACAGAAATTTCCATTGGGTCAATAATGTGCTTTTGGCGACTCCGCCGGTTGGGATGTTTGCGTGAAGGATTGTTCCACCGCGCTTTTGCGGGCGATCCAGTCTGCCCAGCTTTGTTCCCATGCCTCACCGACAAAATTTGTTTGCGCCTTCGACCAGAGCGCGTCGAGTGCCTTCAGTTCGCTTTCGGCCCCGGTGCGGTCGTTCCACTTCAAGCGCGACTCAATCAGGTTCAGATGATTTTCCGGATAATCCGGCGCGAGTTTCGCGGCGCGCTCCAGCCACTCGCGCGCCTTGCGCCGGCTGCCGATGCTGGTCGGCCAGCCTGGTGCGTCGCGATACAACAAGCCGAGGCAACGAGCCGGGCCGGCATAATCAAAACGTTCATCCAGGTCGTCGGCCGTTTTGAATTCGCGTTCCATTTCCCTGACGAGTTTCAGCGCGCCCAAAATTTCCGTGCGGGCGAGCTGGCCGAGGTTCATGCCAAGGTAATAATGTCCCGGCGCGGATTTGAGCCGGTACGCGAGCAGTTGCCGACTCGCAGCGATGCCTTGGACGGCGATGGTGGCACGTTCGGTGTCGTTCGTGGCAAAATCCGCGAAATCATAACACGCGCGGGCAAAATGCCACGCGGCGGCGAAGTCATTCGTATCCGATTGCAGTTGAATTTGCGCGCGATGAAATTCCGCCCCGGCGCGGGCGGCGAAAACCGGATTGTTGGTTGGTTGGGCGACCGCCGCGGTGGCAATGCCGCAAAAGAAAATAAACGCGATGAACCGCCAGCCGGCTTCGGACGAACATTGTGTTTTCGACGACATTATGTGGTCAATTAGAGGTTGCCATCGTGTCGGGCTGACTTATACTGGGCAAGTGAGAATAAACAGGAATTTGCCGGCGCTGGCAATGCTGATGGTGCTCGCGCTGTGCAGCACCGGTTGTGGCGGCATCAATGCCAGCCAGAGCGTTTCGCCCGCCTCGTTTTTCCTGCCGGGACTGTTGAAGGCCGATCCGCCTTCGACCAATACCCCGGCTGCGTTGCCCGAAAATTCCAAGGAAGTTGCATCGACTAGATAAAATCAAATTTATGCGATTCCCATTCGCGCCCTCGGCAAAAATCGCCGGACACATCATCAAACACAAGCTGCGCAAGACGCCGAAGTTTGCCATGGTCTTGCAGCTCGAACCGTTGCACACCTGCAACCTCACCTGCACCGGCTGCGGCCGCATCCGTGAATATTCCACGAGCCTCAAGGACATGGTGCCGCTGGAAAAATGCCTCGCGGCGGCGAAGGAATGCGACGCGCCGATGGTGTCCATTTGCGGCGGCGAACCGCTGATCTATCCGAAGATCGAGGAACTCATCGCCGGCCTGCTGCAGCAGGGCCGCTTCATTTACGTCTGCACGAACGCCATGTTCATGCGGAAGAAGATGCGGGATTACCTGGCTGCAATTTATTCGCCGGCGGTTGAGCCGAAAATCCAAAAGTTGCTCGGGCAGAAATTGATTTCCGAAAAGGACGCCGAAACCATCCGCAAGTCCGACGAGACAGCCCGCAAAAAAGTAGTCATCCGCCCGAACCAGTGGATGTATTGGAACGTCCACGTGGACGGCCTCGAATTCACCCATGACCTCATTGTCGAACGCGAAGGCGTGTTCAAGGAATGTGTTGAGGCCATCAAGATGGCGAAAATCCTCGGTTATCAGGTCGCCACCAACACCACCGTTTACAAGGAGACGGACGTGCAGGAAATCGAGGACATGCTCAAGTTTCTCAGCTCGCTCGAGGTGGACGGCCACACGATTTCGCCCGGCTACGAATACGACGCGGCGAAGAAGGACATGGTCTCGCGTCTCGGCAAACAGCCCGAGGATTTTTTCCTCACGCGCAAGATGACGCGGCAGAAGTTCGCGTAGATTCTCGACTGGGGCAAGGCGTTCACGATTATCGGCACGCCGGTCTATCAGGAATTTCTCGCCGGCATACGCGAGCTCACCTGCACCGCGTGGGC